>CAZFNB010000012.1:0-12366 GCA_964520235.1 uncultured Bifidobacterium sp.
CGACCATACGCGGCCCACACACCGGCCATCGAGAAGCTGGGGTTTCGAACTGCGCTCGAATACACGGCCATCCTTGAATTCAATGAAATCGTGGCTTTCAGCATCCGGCTTGGCGTAAAGCTGCCGTACTTTTGAGAGAAACTGCTCCGGATGCTTCAACTGGCCGATGACCTCCTTCAACGCCGTCGCATCATCGCGGGTGGCGAGCGTCTCCTGCGATAGCCGCCACATCGTGGCGAATCGTTTGTTGAAACTCGTGATGTGACCTTGCGTGTCCACCACGAGAATGCCGTCGGCGGTGGATTCGATCGTTGCATTGAGCAACGAGAACGAGTCGGCAAGTTCCGCCGTGCGTTGTTGAACCCTCAATTCGAGATGGTCGCGTGCCAGTTGCAACGCCGAGTTGCTCGCCTGAATCTGGGTGAGCATTTCGTTGAAACCATCAATCAACTGGCCGATTTCGTCGTCGCTCTGTTTCACCGCCCGCACGGAATAATTTTTTTCCATGGCGACCTTTCTGGCGGTGACAGCAAGATGGAGGATGGGATCGGAAACCACCCGCTGAAGCCGGCTGGACAGGAGTAATGTGGTCAACAGCGACATGGCAAGCACGGCGAAAACGATCCCAACATAACTGCTCATGCGCTTTTGAAGTCCGGCCAGATCCGAGACGATGATAATTGTGCCCAGTGTTTCATCTCTTTGCACGATCGGACGCGACAGGAAGAGCCGGTCGCTGGTGAAGACATGATCTGAGTTCTTCATGTCGGTCGATTTTGGCGGGGCACTGTGTTGTTTTCCGGCGTGATAGCTGGCGAACTCGCCTCCGTCGCGGGACATGATGAATGCGTCGGTGATGTTCATTTCCCCGCGCAGCGCCGTGAGCAATTCCCCGGCTGTTTTCTGGTCGTTGAAATCCAGCGCGGCAGAGCAACTGTTGCCGACGACTTCCGCGAGGCTGGAATTCTTCTCAACAAGCTCCTTGCGGAATGTGGCCGTGTCATGCAGGACAAACCCCACGCAAGCCAGCAGCAGCGAAGCGGTGCTGGTCAGCGTGATGATCAGCATCTGCTTGCGCTTGATGGAGGTGTTGCGAAGTAGGTTCATGGCGTCAGTCCCGCTTTCCTTTCACAACGGTTGCCACGCTGAGGAGCCGTGAGCTGATGTTCAAGCCCGCCGCGTTTGCGGCGGCCAGATTCACCTGCAATCCGATCTTGCGATCTCGCAGATCGAGGTTGATGATGCCTCCTTCATCCAGAAATCCACTGTCCTCGCCGACCGTCAGTATGCCCTTGCCGCCGAGCGACGGCAGAATGTCTTTGAGCGTTTGCTGTCGTCCGCTGCCGATGAACAAGATGTGACAACCATCCGCGTCTTGCGCGGTGTTGATATGCTTGATGACGATGGGAGGGCCGGTTGATTTTTTCTCGTTCACCATCGCTTCTGTTACAGCGATCATTTTTTCGTCGGCCATCAGACCGATGACGACCGGGCGGCTGGCATTGACAGAATTGCTTGAGGGCCAGTCAACGTATTTGGGAAAATTCAACAGGAACGCTGCCTTGAGTTGTTCTGCGGAGGGGGATTTTGGGTCTGCCGCCCGCGCGGTTTGGATTACTGTGGATCCAATAAACAAAACCAGAAGCAGGGAAAGCACGAGCAGCCGGGCGCTTGATGTGCAACGCCGCTGAGAAAGCACGGCGCTACAGCCGCAGGCATGTCCAAACCATTGTCCCTGACGCGTCATGGCTTTAGATGTGTCGTGTGAATTCAAAACCGCCATGTGATCGCTCCGTAAACCGTTCTGGGAACTTCAGCCAGACGGGCGGTTTTATAGCTCGCAAACTCGGAGTGGGCGTTGTCGAGGAGGTTTTGTCCCCATACGGAAATCTCAAATGATTCGCGAGGACGCCACGTCAGCCCGAGGTCCAGTCGCACGTAGGATGGGATGTTCTCAGGTTCGGTGGCCTGCGAAGTTGAACTGACGCCATCCACGAAATACGCAGCAGCGTTTGCCTCCCAGCCTGCGCCAAGTTCAACGCTCGAACGAAGATTGAATTGATGGCGCGGGCTGCTTCTTACATTGCTGATTCCCAGGCCGGGTGAATGAAGGCAGGTGTAACCGGCGGTCAGCCGCCAGTGCTCGGTCGGCAACCATTCCACGAGCAGTTCCGCGCCATAAGTGTGGTCACGAAGCCGGTTCGTATGGATGTTCGGCGCGTAAAGCACGTGTGGAGGCGCGGGCGTGACTTCAAACTGATCCGCCACCACGGTTGATTCGATGAGGTGTTTGTATTCGTTGAAGAACAACGTCGCGTCAAAGCGCAGTTGCCTTGTCGGCTCGACGCGGTAGCCGATTTCAAACGCGATCAATTCCTCCGCCCGGACGTCGGGCGTGCTGAGCAGGCTGACTTGTGCCGGTGTTCCGCCGGGTGGAAGGGGAAATGCCGCGAAATTCACGCGTACATCACGTTCGAGGCGTGAGGGTATCCGCACCGAGCGGCTGATTGAAGTCCAGAGAGACTGTCGCTCGGTGGGCTTGAATAGAATTCTCGCGCCCGGTTCGATTTCAAACCCCGTCATGTCATTATGCTCGAGCTTTGTGCCCAGCGTTACATGGAATCGTTCGTCGATCACAGTGATGTCGTCTTGCAGGAAAAGATTGTACAATGCCATCTGATCGCGATCGGGAGTGGCAATGATTTCCGAGTCATTCGAATGGATGTCGTCTTGTGTGAAGCGGAAACCAGCGCCCCACACGACGTCATGCCGTGTGAAGGGATGGAAGCGGTGTTGCAAATCAATGTCCCATGTGTCGCGCGTTTCGTGTGGCCCGTCTGCTGTCAGAAAATCCGCGCCTGCCACCAGAGAGCCTCCGCCGAACGGATGCTTGCGCGAGTAACGGTCATAATAGGTTTGCAGTTTCAGCTCCGAATCATCCGAATAACGGCGCGTCCAGCGGGCGAGAATATTGCCGCCACTGGCCGGAGCATTGACCAGGATTTCGGCGTTCGTGACCGAGGAGGCCGCGCTTTTCCCTACGGATTCTCCGAATTCGGACTTGTAGTAATCCCCCTGAAGCGTGATGACATCTTCGCGCGTTGCTTCCCAATCGAGCCGGAAACCTCCGCGCGCCATCCACCAGTCATCTCCCATGCCGTTGCCGTTTTTGTCATCAAATTCTGCGCGGTTGAAGTATTTGCCGTAAACGCGATAGAAGAGATTGCTCCTCAACTGGCCGCCGTAGCGCAAGCTGGTGATGGGCTGCTCTTCCGAGCCGAAACCGGTTGTCATCAGGCCGCCCTGGGTTTGTTTTGCGCTCTTGCTGATGATGTTGATGACACCGTTCACGGCGTTTGCTCCCCAGAGCGTTGCGCCCGGGCCGCGGATGATTTCAATCCGATCGAGGTCTTCCAGCACAAGGTCCTGGGCATCCCAATAAACTCCTGCGAACGTGGGCGTGTAAACGGTGCGTCCATCCACGAGCACCAGAAGCTTGTTCGAGAATGGATCATTGAATCCGCGCGCTGAAATCGCCCAGGTGCTGGAGTTGATCCGCGCCACCTGAACTCCGGGCACTGCCCGCAACGCTTCTGGAATGCTCGTGACGCCTAACCGTCTGATGTCATCTTGTGTCAGCACCGCTATCGCCGAGGCTGCATCGTGAAGGTGCATCTGCTTTTTGGAAACCGACATGATCTCGACGTTGATCAGTTCCTCGATCCCCATGTCGGCCAGTTGCGGAGACGAAGCATCAGAAGGTGCGGCAAGGGTTTTTCCACCGATGGTGAGCAAGGTGGCGAAGATGCTCAACAAGGTAGTCCAAGAATTTAACTTGGCGGGCAGAATGGTAAAACACTTTGGGAAGGCGGCTGTGACCACGCTACCCCTGCCGCAAACAGGCTGGTGTTGTCGGTTCATGTCCAGTTGAATTCCAATGACAAGGGATATATCGGCGAATTTTGACCTTTCTTGAATCTTTGGAGTTTGCTTTTGGCCCATAGCTGGTTAGCTATCCGGCATCATGCAAATTGTTGCCGGCATCATCACCATTTCAGACCGGGCTTCACGTGGGCAATACGACGACCTCGGCGGGCCGGCCCTGAAGAAAGCGGCGCACGAATACGGCTGGCGCGTTCTTGTGGAATCGCTCGTTCCTGACGAGAAAGCAGAGATTCAACACGCCATACGCCAGCAGATCAGCAAAGGCTGCCAGCTCATCCTGACCACCGGCGGCACCGGTGTCGCACTGCGCGATGTAACGCCCGAAGCCGTCAGCGAAATCGCCGTGCGAGAACTGCCCGGCTTTGGCGAAGTGATGCGCGCCGAGTCCATGAAGATCACCAGGAACGCCATCCTCTCACGCAGCCTTGCCGCCGTGGTCGGCAACGCATTGGTGATCTGCCTTCCGGGCAAACCGAGTGGCGCGGTGGAATGTCTTGGCTTCGTTGTCGGCGCGATTCCCCACTGTGTCGAGGTTTTGCAGGAAGTGCCAACGAGTTGCTGACGCGGTTGCCGTTGTCACTCGCGCGCCTTGGAATCAATCAGAATCGTCACCGGCCCGTCGTTGGTCAGCGTCACTTTCATGTCGGCGCCGAATTCGCCGGTTTGAACGGGCTTCCCCAAATCCTGGGTCAACCGCGTCACGAATTTCCCGTAAAGCGGCACGGCGATCTCTGGACGGGCCGCGCGGATGTAGGAAGGCCGGTTGCCTTTCCTGGTGCTTGCGAACAAGGTGAACTGGCTGACGAGCAGAATTCCGCCGCCGGTTTCCTGAACCGAACGATTCATCACACCGTCGGCGTCGCTGAAAATTCGCAGCCGGATGATTTTCCCGGAGAGCCATTCGATGTCCTCCGGCGTATCAGCTTCTTCGATGCCCAACAGGACGAGAAGGCCACCGGAGATTTCGCCCCTGGTCTGGCCGTGGATGGAAACGCTTGCGTGCGAAACGCGCTGGATGACGGCGCGCATCAATTGTCCGCCGAAGGCGGTGGAATCGGGTAGAGCAGATGCAATGGCACGCTCACCTTGTCGCCAGGTTTGAGCTTGTCAAAGTTGACGTTCGGGTTGGCGGCGCGAAGTTCGTTCGGTTGCACGCCGTAAAGTTGCGCAAGACGGTTCAACCCTTCGCCGTTGGCGACGACGTGAGTCTTGGCGGGCACCGGCTTGGGTGGTTTTGGCGGTTCGGGTGGAAGCTCGTGGCCCAGCGCCTGGGATTCGGCCTTCAGTTGTTTGAGTTCTGCTTCCTTGATCGCGATGGCGCGCTGCTGGTCGGTGAGCGCGGAATCCTGACGGATGCGCTCCACCTCCTGCGCGGTGGCCTGGCCGATTTCGTAAAGCGCCCCGGCCTTTTGAGGCGATCCGTCTTCGGTGGCCTTGGTCATTGCGTTGCGATAAGCCTCGTCATGCAGCCTGCGATATTCTTCGTAACGCTTCGGGCCGAGCGCGAGTTTCAGCGCGCCCTCGGCCTGGGCGAGCAACAGATCGCGCGTGGAAGCGCCCTGAGCTGTGGTTTCATCAAGCAACGCGATCTGGCTGTTGATCGGATCCAGCGCGCGGAACATGGCGCGAATCTCGTTTGAAGAGGCGCCGAAATGCTCCAATTGCGCCAGGTCTGTGCGCAATGCCTGCGCGTTTGGAGAATAGCGCAGAAGAAATTCCTCCATCTGCTCCGGGCTGAGAAGTTTTGCGATTTCCTGCCTGCCATGCTGCCGGAGTTTTTCGATTTCAACCGGACTGACTGCGAGGTTCGCTTTGGCCTGGGCACTGATGTAATCCTGGATTTTGTCCTCCGTATCAGCGCTCAAGGTTTCAACCGAGCGTTTGACTTCATCCGACAACGTGCCGAGCACCGGGCCGTCGAGCGGAATCGGCGTGCGCGATGGACGGGGAAGACTCACCAGATCGCCGCCTTCCCAGCCTGGTCCGAGCAAGGTGGTGAGCAGGTCGCGGCGTTCAGCGTCGAGTTCACGCAGTTTGATGCCGGCGGCAAGAAGAACATTGGTATCCGGTTCGATGCGCCACCATTGTTGCTCGGGCGTCACCACTTCGAGCGCGCGGCGCCGCGCATACAACGCGTTCACGTCGGCGATGATGATGTCGCGGATGGTCTGCTCCGGGCACTGGATGTCGCGCAGGTTCTTGATGTAAATGTTGTAGTCGTCGGATTCGAGTTCGCTCCAGGAGAAGAACTGGCGGCGTACGATGACGCGCGTTTTGTCGCCCGGCGCATTGGTGCCGCCGAGGAATGATTCCACACTGGCAATGCGAATCGAGGCCTGCCGTGCCGACAAGAACCAGCACACGGCCAGAATCGCGTTCGCGGCCAGCGAGATGATGATGAGCTTGCGCCCGCGCATGGTTGAATTGTAAGGCGGCAACGCGCCGCAGTGAATTGAAAAATGAATCCCGGGAAAAGTTTCGCGCCGGCAGTTCCAATTTCACTTTCGCCGGGCGTCTGTTTCCCCCATGCTGCGCGCGTGGAATCCGCGCCGATGCTCGCCGCTGTGGTGGTCCTGGTTTGCGCCGGGGCCAGCTTCTTCTTTTCGCTCGCGGAAACCGCCCTGTTCTCCCTCAGCCGTTGGCAGGTGCGCCGGCTTGAGGAGCGTCCCGGTGGCGCGGGTCCTCTGGCGGCACGATTGCTCGCGCAGCCACAGGATTTGCTGGCGACGATGGCTCTGGGCAATACGTTTGCCAACGCGGGCATGCTGGCCGTGGGCTTGTGGATGGCCATGAGCGGGCGCTGGCCGATGGCATGGACTCTGGCCGGCGTGCTCGTGTTGACTCTGCTCGGCGGTGAAGTGTTGCCGAAAACACTCGCGGTCCGGGCGGCGGAAGACTGGTCGCTGCGTGTGGCGCGTCCGCTGGCGTGGTTGCAAATGCTGGCGCGTCCGTTACACCGGCTTGCACAGGGATTGAACCGTTCCTTGTTGCGCGCCGTCATCCCGAAAAACATCAAGCCTCAGCCCGTCTTCACTGATGCGGAGTATCGCGAACTGGTCGAGTTCGCATTTCAGCAGGGCAACCTTGCGGCATCGGCGCGCGACATCATCCTGCGGATCGTCAGTCTTGACCGGCGTACGGTGAAGGAAGTGATGCGACCGCGCGCGAAGATGGCGGCGATTTCCGACGACCTTTCAATCGAGGAGATGATTTCCGCTGCGCGCAAGCACCGGCATCGCCGGTTGCCGATGTATGATGAAACACCTGATACGATCGTCGGCATTCTGAACACGCGCGCGTTGTTGTTGGATCCGGCGGTGGATTTGTCCGAAGTCATCGAGTTTCCCTCGTTCGTGCCGGAAAGCATGAACTTGTTGCAGCTTTTCAAAAGCCTGCAACGCCAGCAGCGTGGGATGGCGATTGTGCTCGATGAATTCGGCGGTGTCTCCGGCATCGTGACGATGGAGGACATTCTCGCGCAGCTCGTGGGCCGCTTGCGCGGGCCGGTGGAGTCCGGCGGGTTCGTCATGGAAAAGCTGGGCGAAGGCCGCTGGCGGTTGAGCGGTGCGATGCGTCTGGATGATTTTCGCCGCGAATACGCCGACCTGGGTGACATGCCCGGCACGGACACGATGGGCGGCTTGCTGGTGAAGCTTCTGGACGTGGTGCCGCAAGCCGGAGAGTCGGCGGTCTTTCGCGGATTGAAACTGACGGCACGCGAGGTGGACGAGCGCCGCGTGCGCGAACTGGTTGTGGAGAAATCGAAATGATGCCCGATCTCATCAACTATTTCGTCATCGCGCTTTGCATGGTGGTTTCGTTCTGCCTGTCGGGGATGGAGGTCGGCGTGTTCTCGTTGAGCCGCCTGCGTGTCCGGCGGCTGATGCATACGGGCAAACCCTCCGCCGCGTTGTTGCACAAATTTCTCGAACATCCGGAGCATTTTCTCTGGACGATTGTTGTCGGCAACACACTCGTCAACTTCATCGTCATCGGCTGGGTGTTTACGATGTTGCACATGAGGCTGCCGATGCGTTCGCCGTGGCTGGTGGTTTTGTTTTTCATCGCGTTGTTTTTGTTTTATGCGTTGTGTGATCTTCTGCCGAAGATGTTGTTCCGCACGTATCCGAACCGGTTGTGTCTCGCGCTCGCACGGCCATTCCGGATTCTGCACATCGGCCTGCGACCCATCGTGGTCGTGGCGGAATGGTGTTCGCAATGGCTGCTGCGTCTGACCGGCGGCAAGGTTTACACCGGCCACCTCTTCGGCAACCGCGAGGAACTGCGCCAGGCGATCCAGGAATCGGAACAGGTGTTCAGTTCTGACGAGCGCGCCATGATCAATCGCGTGCTTGATCTGGAAAATCTCACCGTGCATCAGGTCGCGCGTCCGCTGGCTGATGCAGTGACGGTGACGGACGACACCGCGCTGGCGGAGGCATTACGGCTGTGCCGTGAGCATGGGTTGTCACGCCTGCCGGTATGGCAGAATCGCGAGGGCGCGCGGCGCATCGTCGGATTGGCCGTGTTGCAGACGTTGTTGTATCAGGATGGCCTGGATCACTCGCGCAGCGTTCGGGATGTCATCAAGCCTGCGCTGTTTCTGGAGGAGAATTTGCGGCTGGAGCAGGCGTTGGAAAAAATGCAACGCGCGGGCGAGCGGCTGGCCGTGGTGTTGGATCGCGCGGGCCGGGAGACGGGGATTCTCAGTCTCGAGGACATCATCAAGATTCTGTTTGGCGAGGTGAAACTCTGATGAACTGGGATCTGATATTCCTCGTCAGCATGAAAATCCTCGCCGTGCTGGTGCTGGTGTTGTTGAACGGCTTTTTCGTGGCGACAGAATTCGCGCTGGTCAAGGTGCGGCACACACAATTGTCGCCGCTTGTCGCCCGCGGGCATCGCAGAGCCGTCGCTACAAAGCACATCATTACACATCTCGATGCCTACCTCAGCGCGGCGCAACTGGGGATAACGCTGGCAAGTCTTGGTCTTGGCTGGATCGGTGAACCGATTTTCGCTGATTTGCTCCGGCCTGTCTTTGATGCGGTGGGCTGGAGTGGCGAGGAGCATGAAACCCTGCGGCATTCGATCGCCTTTGTCGTAGGATTCACATCCATCACGTTCTTGCATATTGTAGCAGGCGAACAGGCGCCGAAATCATTTGGTATCCGCCAACCGCTTGTCACCGCCCTGTGGATTGCGTATCCCATGCGCGTCTTTCATTTCATCGCGTTTCCATTCATCTGGCTGCTTAATGAAAGTTCACTTGGGTTGCTACGGGTTCTGGGATTACAGCCGGCGCAGGAGCATGAGGGGGCTTCGTCCGAGGAAGAATTGCGTGTGATGGTTGCGACTTCGCAACAGCAATTTGGTGCGTCGGATTTCAGCCGCGACCTCGTCCAGAACGCGCTCGACCTCCGTCACCGGGTTGTGCGTGAAGTGATGCGTCCGCGCCAGGAAATGATCCTGCTCGACACGACGGCGAGCATCGCAGAATGCCTCGATGTCGCCGAAAAGACACGCTATTCACGCTTTCCATTGTGCGAGGAGGGTGATCCCGACAAGACGCTCGGCGTTGTCCACATCAAGGATTTGTTCGCCATGAGGCTCAAGGCGCGGAGTGGCGCGGACTTGCTGACGGTCGCGCGCAAAATCATTTACGTGCCGGAATCGGCGCGGCTTGAGCGCCTTTTGCAGTTGTTTCTGGAACGCAAGCTTCATTTCGCGATCGTGGTGGATGAATACGGCGGAACGGTCGGGATGGTGACGCTGGAAAACATCGTCGAGGAGGTCGTCGGTCAGATTCAGGACGAGTTCGATCAGGAAAAGCCATTGCTGGTGCGCATCAGTGACAATCAATGGGACGTGGACGGAGCGCTGCCGTTGCGCGAACTGGCCGGATTGGTCGGCGCAGAAATGCAGGCCGAGGGGGTCACGACCACCAGCGGCTGGGTGACTCAGCGGCTGGGTGGGTTTCCTAAATCGGGCGATGTCGTCAGCGTCGGTTTGCACGATCTGAAGGTGGAGGAAATGGAGGGAAGGCGCGTGGCCCGGCTGCGTCTGACGCGTCGCAACGTGGAATGAACGGAAAAAATGGATTGAACACGACGGCGTTCGACGGAACAATCCCGTCCGCATGCCCGGCGGCAAAATAATTTTAATCACCGGAGTCACGCGCGGCCTTGGTCGCGCGATGACCACCGAGTTCATCCGCCTTGGTCACACGGTTCTTGGTTGTGGACGTTCGGCAAAGGAGATTGACCGTTTGCGCAAGACTCATGGAGCGCCGCATGATTTTTATCCCGTGGACGTCGCATCGGACAGCGCGGTGAAATCGTGGGCAAGCCTGTTGCTGACCTCGCACGGTGCTCCGGACCTGCTGCTGAACAACGCCGGTGCCATCAACAGGAACGCCAGGCTTTGGGAAATCGAAACGCGCGAGTTTGATGAGGTGATGAACACGAATCTGCGCGGGACGGTGAACGTCATACGCCACTTTGCGCCCGCGATGGTCGCGCGCAAGACCGGTGTGTTCGTGAATTTCAGTTCGGGCTGGGGGCGTTCGACCGACGCGGAGGTAGCGCCGTATTGCGCCACGAAATGGGCGGTTGAGGGTTTGACCCAATCCTTCGCGCAGGAAATTCCGTCCAGCATGGCCGCCGTGTCGTTGAATCCCGGCATCATAAACACGGACATGCTGCGCAGCGCGTTCGGTGGCTCGGCGGGAAATTATCCGTCGCCAGACGAATGGGCGAGGGTTGCCGTGCCGTTCATCCTGGACATCGGCCCTGCTCACAACGGGAAACAAGTCACCGTTCCAATCCGTGGCGCGAACGATTGATTGCATCGCTTGACCGTCGTTTTGCCGCCACCTAACTTCAACTCATGTCGAATCCGGGATCGAAAAAGCAAACCAAGGCAATGTTGCTGGGCGTCGGGCTTGATTCAGATGGTCACAAGCGTGTGACCAAGGGGGATAACTTCGCGCTCGTTGGTGGCTCGAAGGACACGCACGAGCAGATGACCGAGAAGGCCATCAAGATCAACGAGAAGCTCAAGGCGCGCGGTAAACAACTTCACGAAGTCAGCTCTCAGGAGTTTGACGACATCGCACACGAGGTCGGTCTGAAGCGTGGCGACTCCAGGCAGAACTGACTTTCCGAATGGTTCGTAACGTTCCGCCTTACGGCTGCGCTGGAGTCGTCAGACGATAGAAACGTGCTTCTGAACCTCCGAGTGAATCATTCAGAGTCCTGACCGTGTTGGTCGTGCTGGCTGTGACATCGGTAAGCTTCAGCCAATTCGCATCCCACAGCGCGTTCTTGTAGAGCACGGAATAGGTTTTTCCCGCGATGGCGTTGAAGGTCAGCGTCACATTTCCGGCAATGGTGATCTGGGTGAACTTCAAGTTGCTGTTCGCATTCGTGTGACTCGTGCCGGCGAGATACTCCTGATAGTTCGTCATCCCGTCGCCGTCGGGATCGAGCGCGGCGTCGGCGGCACTGTTCGGGTTCAAGCCCATCGCCAGTTCCACGTCGTCGGGGATGCCATCACCGTCCGTGTCGAATACCGCGCCGGGCGTGGGTGCGGACGCCGCCCAGTTGAACGGTTCGTTGCCGTAGAGCGTTGGCAGGCTGCGCTGCAATGAATATCCGCCGCCGTCCACATTGCCGGTCGGCCACGGTGCGGTGTCGGTGTAGCTGACGCGATCCGCGATCACGTAAGGCACGAAGCCCGCATCGGGCGCGGGTGATTGCTGCGGCGCGTCGGGGCGATAGAGCTTCACGACGTCGCCAGCGTTGTCGAGCGCACCGGTGAACGGGCCATAAACCGCGACGCTGTTGCTGATGCCATAACGGGAGCGGAACGCATTCAGGGTGGTGGTGTTTGTCGGATTGAAATCCACCACGAGCATCCGCGCGCCGGCTGCGAGACTCGTGTTGGTGGGGAACGTGAAATCAATTCCGCCGCCGAGTTTCCAGCGGTTTGTCGGATACGCGGGATCGAACAGCGTCACCGTGCTGGCCGTGTTGTTTTGCAACTCGATGAACTCATCGCTGCCATTCGTGCCGCCGGGCGGGTTGTACATGATCTCGTTGATGACGATCGGGCCGATGACGGGCGCTGCATTAAATCCTCCCGTGCCGGTGCGGAATTGCGCGAGGCTCGCCGGGCTATCCACGCCAAAGCTGCGCGACGTGAGCGGAACGAAGTCCACGCCTTGACTCGTGACGACGCGGCCAAAGGAAACACCATTGATTGACGCGCCAAACTCGACCGTAGCGCGCTCGCCAGTCTCGACGCTGTTGGTCACGACCGTCAGCCAGATTTCGTCGTCGTAAGCAGCCTTGAGCGTGAAGGCGTTCGTCGTGCCGTTGTTGAATTGATACTCGTAGATCACCGCGTAGCCGCCAGCGG
>CAZFNB010000013.1:0-12198 GCA_964520235.1 uncultured Bifidobacterium sp.
GACTAGGCCATTCGGCGGGTGTTGCGCTCGTCGGGCTGCTCTCGCTTTGGCTGCGGGACTTGATTCCTGTGGAACTGCTATCCAACTGGGGCGAGCGGCTGGTGGGCGTAATGCTGTTCGGCATCGGCCTCTGGGCCTTGCGCCGCGCGTTGCAGCACAACATCCACGCGCACGAACACGAACACGATGGCGAGCGGCACGTGCACATCCACGTCCACCATCACGGACATCACGAGAAAGAAACCACCACTTCACACCGGCACGGGCATGTCGCCTTCGGCATCGGCACGCTGCACGGGCTGGCGGGCAGTTCGCATTTTCTCGGCGTGCTGCCGGCGCTGGCGTTTCCAACCAAATTGCAGGCGGGAACATATTTGATCGCATTCGGGCTGGGAACGGTGGCGGCGATGGCTGGATTTTCCTGGGGCATGGGATGGATGGCGACGCGTTTTGCGAATCGTGGAGCAAGCGTGTATCGCGGTTTGATGGGCTTCTCGGCGGCAGCGGCGATGGGTGTGGGTTGTTTCTGGCTCGCGACGAGTTGGTGAAATGGCAGCGCGGCTTGCAGCGCGTCAACCTTTCGTCTTGCCAACCCCGCACGGCGTTTTCATTCTTTCGCATGGCAGCGCAATCGCGAAATCTTGACTCCCAATTCTATCAGTCGGCGGATGAATTCTTTCCGGCTCACAGGAATCTTGGCCTCACGTTCGACGACATCACGCTGGCCACACTTTATTCGGAAATCCTCCCGCGCGACACGCAACTGGAAACCCGTCTCGCCGACAACCTGCTGCTGAACATCCCGGTCATCTCGGCGGACATGGACACCGTGACGGAATCGCGCATGGCCACGGCCATGGCCCTCAACGGCGGCCTCGGCCTCATCCACTACAACATGCCCGAGCGCCAGCAGCTTTCGGAAGTCAGCCGCGTGAAATATCACGTCCCGGGGATGTTGCCCGATCCGATTTCCTTCAAGCCCGACCAGTTCATCGCCGATGTGCTCGCGCTTTTGGAGGAAAGAAAGTTCACGTTCAGCACGTTTCCCGTGGTGGATGAGAAAGGGCGGCTCGTCGGATTGCTCTCCGGCCACGTGGTGAAACCCCGCTACGCAAAGCGCAAGATCGTCGAGGCGATGACACCGCGCCCGCAGGTTCACACCATCAACAAGAAGGAACTCGGCAAAGACCCGATAGCCCGCGCCGATAAATTTTTCACCGAGCGTCCCGGCATCCACAAACTGCTGGTGGTGGACGACGATGACAACCTGCACGGACTCTTCACGATGAACGATGTCGAGCGCATCCAGCAGGAACGCAAGGCGCAGTTCAAACCGGCGCGCGATTCAAAATTCCGTCTCGTCTGTGGTGCGGCGGTGAGCGCCACGCGCAACGCGTTCGGCGAACTGGATCGCGAACGCATCCTCACGCACGTAGGCGGGCTGGTGGAGCGCGGCGTGGATGCTGTCGCGGTTTCCACCGCGCACGGACACAGCAAGGGCGTGGGCGACACGGTGAAGTTGTTGCGCGAGGAATTTCCAGATCTGCCCATCATCGCCGGCAACGTGACAAGCGCTTCGGGCGTGGAATATCTCGCGGATTGCGGCGCAAACACCATCAAGATCGGGCAAGGCCCGGGTTCGATCTGCACCACGCGCGTCGTGGCGGGCGTGGGCATCCCGCAGATGACGGCGCTTTATGTCTGTTCGCGAATCGCTGCGAAGAAGAACGTGACGGTTCTCGCCGATGGCGGCATCACCAAGAGCGGCGACATCGTGAAGGCGTTGACACTGGCGGATGCAGTGATCTGCGGCGGCATGTTCGCAGGTTGCACGGAAGCGCCCGGCGACGTGATGGAGATCGCAGGAAAGATCTACAAACAATATCGCGGCATGGGCAGCCTTGCCGCCATGCGCGCGGGCAGCGCGGCGCGTTACGGACACGAAAAAAATCCGACGCAGAAGGTCGCGGCGGAAGGCATCGAAGCGTTGAAGGAGGTCGTCGGTTCGGTGGACCGCGTGCTCGCACAACTCATCGGCGGAATTCAATCCGGCATGGGTTATCTCGGCGCGGCGAATCTGGATCAACTTCGCGCCAAGGCACGCTACATCCGTGTGAGCGCCGCCGGAATGAAGGAAGCCGCGCCACACGACGTGGTGGAGTTGAAGACAGGCAATTGAACCGGCTCAATGCAGGTGCGCCTGCAACCACGGCCAGCCGAACTTCCACACAAGCAGGCCGGCGCATACCAGTCCCAGCAACACCAGTGCAAGCCGCTTGCGGGCCTTGGCACGATCCTCCTGATCCCAGTACCACGCGATCCACACGCTAATCTCGTAAAGCACCTGCAATGGCAGCGCCATCAGCACCTGCGTGATGATCTCCGGCGTGGTCAGAACCGCACCGAGAACAAAATTGATGACAATGACGTAGCGGCGCGCCTTGGCGAGGATCGAGTAGTTCAACACGCCGATCTTCACCAGCACCAGCACGATGACCGGCAGCTCAAACCCCAGCCCCATGCCGAGCATGAATTTCGAGACGAAGCTGATGTAGTCTTCCGCGCGCCATTGTGGTGCGGCAAAGCCCAGCCATTCGGTGTATTTCACCGACGCGCTCAACGCTATCGGCATCAGGATGAAGTAACAGAACGAAACACCGGCGAGAAACAAACCGAGTCCATAGAACATTCCGCGGTAGATGTATTTCTTCTCGCGCATCCGCAGCGCCGGGAATACGAAACTCGCCACGAAATACAGGATGAACGGCGCGGACAACAATGCTCCCGCGTAGATCGCCACCTGCACCGCCACAACGAACGCTCCCGCCGGGCTAAGGCTCACAATGGGAATCGCCAGCCGCGTGGCTTCCGTGGGATCCGAATCCATCCGCAGACCCATGACCAGATTCGTTCCGACCACGACCGGTTCGGCGCGCAACGTGACGAACTGGTTTGTCCCCAAATCAAAGGAACGGGGCTGGTTGCGCGGCAGTTGAAAAACACCGAGGCGGTTGGACTCGAAAAGGAAAGTGACGACCTGCTTGTCCGATGGATGGCGAACCTGCGCCTTTTTGAGCGGGTGCGTGAGCGCGGCCACCACCCAGTCCCCGGCCACGAGACAGATGACAAAGGAGACCCCCAAAGCCGCGAGGCTTTTGATGAGCACCCAACGGAGGTCTTCGAGATGTTCGAGGAAGGATTTGACCGGGCCACCGGCGTCGCCGTGTTCCGGGTCAGTGCGCAATTCGTCGGAATCGTCGCGCATGAACTTGGAGCAGGAGGCGGCGACTACGCTTTGGTGTCGGTGGACTGCGGCACGGACGCGGATTTTTCCGCGGGCGTGGCGGCGACCTGTTTGGGCGCGGGCGGCGGCGTGGATTCACCGGCGTTGTTGATCTCGTCGGAGACTTCGCGCGTCGCTTTCTTGAACTCTTTGATGCCCTGGCCCAGGCCCTTGGCGAGCTCGGGAATCTTCCGCGCGCCGAAGAAAATCAGGATCAGCGCAAGGATCAGAAGAATCTGACCACCACCGAGGTCGAATAATGCCAGCATTGTGTTCATAGACTATTCCTAGCGTGCCAACGTTAAGCCGGGGAGGGCGCGGAGTAAAGCGCCAAAACTCCCCGGCTCAAAGCGGTTTCAAACGCGCAGCTTACTTCGGCGTCAACACGATGAACTCCGCGCGACGGTTCTGTGACCATGCGGATTCGTCGTGACCCGTGACAGCGGGCTTGTCTTCGCCAAACGTCGTGACTGTGATGCGTGAAGCGTCGCCTCCGGCTGCGATGACCGCGTCGCGTGCGGCGGCGGCGCGGCGTGAACCGAGCGAGCGGTTGTATTCCTCAGTGCCGCGTTCGTCGCAATGTCCCTCAATCAGCAGAGCAATGCCTGTGTTGTTGCCGAGATAGCCGGCCACGGCCGCGATGTTTGCGCCATCACCACTCTTCACCACCGCGCTGTCGTAATCGAAGTGGATGGTGTGGGATTGGAGAGCAGTACGATCTTGGTGATACTTGCTTATATCGCCGATGTCAGGAAGGGCTGTTGGCTCAGTTATACTGGGATCCCGACTAGGATCATACGGATTTCCTTTCGGCAAGCCTTCCGGGCGTTCATCGCCAACTTTGAATACTGATTTTGGAATCGGGGTCAGCGGCGTGGGTTTTTTGCAGCCTGTGGCGGCGGTGAGTGCCAGCGCGAAGACCAGCAGGTACGTCAGTTTGTTTGCTTTCATGTGTGTTGAACTTTCTCGGGCTTATCTCGCCCAACTGGGTTGTGAGTTGCTTCCCGAAATCCGGGAAATATCTTTGGTTTGTTTCGTCGGCACGTCAAGCATGGATAACCGTCGCCCGTCCCCGCTCCTTCGCGCGTAAATCACCGTGCGCGAGTTCGGCGCCCAGGACGGATCCTCCCCGCCAACCAACGACGTCGCCGTTCCCCCCGTGGCGGGCACCACGCAGATGTCGAACGAACGCGTCTGCGAGGTGAACACGATCCACTTCCCGTCCGGCGACCAGTCCGGCTCGGTGGGGTTGGGCACGCCGCCGGTCTGGATCCGCTCGGGCGAGCCACCCGATACGGACACTTTCCAGAGCGAGCGCCGGTTGTCCTTCTTGCCTGCGAAACAAATCCAGTCTCCGTTCGGCGACCAGCACGGGGACGATTCATCCTCTCGCGAATGCGTCAGTTGCTTCAACCCGCTGCCGTCAATGTTCGCCACGTACAAATCCGGGCTGCCGCCAAAATCCATGATCATCGCCACCTTCGTCCCGTCCGGCGACACCGCCGGGCTGATGTTAGAACCGGGCTTGCGCCCCACGGCTGAACGCTGGCCGCTGCCAAGGTCGTGCGAGAAAACCTGCGCCGGGCCGTTGAGATACGATACGTAGCAGATCGCAAAACGATTCGGAATCCAGGTCGGCGCAGCCACGATCGTCCGCTCCGGCGTGATGGACTGGCGGTTCGCGCCGTCGAAGTCCGCGATGCAAATCTGACTCTGTGTCCCCGAGCCGTTCTTGAACGCGATCTTGGAACGTCCGATGCCCTTGCGCCCGAGCGCCTGAAGGAAGTCGTCCACGAAGACGTGAGCCAGCCGTCGCACCGGAGCGTCGGTATAGGTTTTGTTGACGAGAACGTTCTTGTTCAAACGATCCTGCGCGCGGCCCGTGAGACTGCCGTTGTTGCTGCCGCTGAGTTGATATTGGGCCGCCTCGGGCGCGACGAATGTGAAACCCTGCACGAACAGGTCGAACCTGATGACTTCATCGGCCTCACCGGAAAAGCCGGAAATGGAAATGGGGATGGGCGGGGTCGCTCCGGGCCGGGTGAATTTGTCGATTGTCACATCCGCATCCTGTGCCGAAACCGATGTTAAAATGGAAAGAATGCCGATGAGGGCGAGATTTTTGAATTTCATCCGAGTAGCTTTGCTTTGACGTTGAATTTGATTGTCACGGTGCGCTGGTTTTCCTTTGCGCCGTCCGGTAATGGAACTGCAAAACGAATCCTGTTGAGGACGGTCTCAACAGACTGGTCAACCCGGTCGTTGCCCGATGAGCGTGTGATGCGCGCCTCGCGCACGGTGCCGTCTTTCAAGATCGTAATGGATGCAGTGGCCGTCGCTTCGTCGTCTGTCACTCCATCCGGAACAGTCCACGCGTTTGCGTAAAGACTTTTGACTGCTTGCAGAAAGTTCGCATACGGAACACCGCCACCGCCGTAACCGGGCATGTCAATCTCTGTGCTTTTGGACGCACCCGAGCGGACTCCTCGTGCAGCATCACGCGCAGCGGCGAGAATACGTTCACTCTCGGCGCGCTCCGCCGCTTCAGCCCTTGCCTTTTCCCGGGCAATCTCTGCGGCGCTTTTCTCGGGCTTCGGCTTGACCTTCGAGCGATCCACTTCCGTCAGATTCACTTTGACCTGCGGTGTCTGCTTTTTTTCCGGGGACGGCTTGACGGCGTTCTCATCAATTTCCTTCTCCGGCGGCTTGGTGACCGGTTTTGGCGGCTCGACAACGCGTTCAGGTTCGCGCGTTGGTGGCGGGTCTTGCTGACGGACCACGGGCGTGGGCGGGTTTGGTTTGGGCGGCTCAACCAGTTGAGGTTGTTGCGGGCGACCTGCATTTGGATTTCCCCCGCTCGGCCCGAGCAACTCGTCAATCGTCTTCAACGGAATGACATCCAACACAGGCATGTTGTCCGGCTTGCTTTCGGAGGACAGAAACGCCGGGCCGACGAGCAAAATCAGGATCAGCAACAAGTGAACGCTTGTCGCGGCGATGAAACACTTTTTCTGGAGGCGATGATTCATCGGTTGCCTGCGGGTTCGGTGCGGATGGAAATACGGGTCATGCCCCGGTTGACGCACGCCTCCATCAGCGGGACGTAATATTCCATCGTGCTGTTCTTGTCGGCGCGGACGTAGATGACGAGATTCGGGTTCGCGCGGAAGTCCTGTGCAAGTTGTGTGACGATCTGGTCGAGCTTCTGGATGCGCTTGTTCATGGCGTAGTTGCCGCGCGCGTCAATCTCCACGGTGCGGATGTCAGCCTTGCTGATGGGCCTGTCAGGCGAGCCGGAGCCTTTGGGCAGCTTGAGTTCAAGTCCCTTTTCCAGCAGCGGCGTGGTGATGACGAAGATGATGAGCAGCACGAACGCGAGGTCGAGCAGCGGAGTGATGTTGATTTCACTCAGCGTGACCAGATGACTGCGTTGTGAGAAGCGGCGCATCCTGGTTATTCGTCCTTCAGATATTCCGTTTCCATCTTCGACACGAGTTCCTGCGCGAAGTTGTCCAGTTCGACCGTCAGGACGCGCAGGTTGTGAACGAGCCAGTTGTATCCGAACATGGAAGGGATCGCGACCAGCAGCCCGGCCACGGTGGTGATGAGCGCCGCCGAAACGCCCCGCGCCATGACCTGCAACGATGCCGTGCCTTGAGGTGAATTGGCGATGCCCGCAAATGTGCTCATCACGCCCCAGACCGTTCCCAGCAACCCAAGAAACGGCCCGCCGCTCACCGCGATGGCCAGCAGGATGAGGCCGGACTCCAGCTTCAACGACTCCTGTGCCACGGTGTTTTCCATGCCGCGCTTGACGTGCTCGACGCCCTTGAGCGAGACGTGTTTCTTGCGTCCGCTCTCGGGCGTCTTCAATCGCGCGTCCAGTTCCATGCTGCCGGCCTGATAGACGGCAAACAACGGGCAACCCTCCGCCTGAATGCGCCGGTCAAACATGTCCAGCACGCTTTTCTGCGACTTGAATTCGGCGGTGAAATACTGGTTCAGCTTCTTGGCCCGCCGCATCTGGATGGCTTTGTAGATCATCACAGACCAAGCCACGATGGAAAAGAGGATGAGAACGACGATGATGACCTTGGCCTCAATGCGGGCTTTGTCCCAAACGTAAAGGAGTTCCGGCTGCTGATGCGCGGTTCCTCCCACGGCGAAAAAGTACAGTTCTTGCATGTTTTTGTGAAATCAACCCAGGCGTGAGGAACCGTGGTCGCCCAGGCTGCTGCGGGTCTGGCACAACTTCGACGCATTATTGCGCGGCCTGTTCAAAAAAGGCAAAAAGATTTTTGAAAAAATTGGGGTCATCGCCGGTTGCCCGTCGTTGAGCAAAACCACGCCGTAAACCACCGCGACAAATCATCCGCCGTGAAAATTTCATGGCTTGAGCGACGGAACTTTCGCATAGTCACGTCACGTGAAGTCCATGACAGGCCACGGGCGCGGAGATTGCGCCCGCGACGGGTTCAAGATCACCGTCGAACTCAGTTCCGTGAACCGCAAGCAGTCCGAGATTTCCATCAACCTCCCGCGTGAGATGGAGATGCTCGAAGCTCCGATGCGCGAAGCGATCCACCAGCATGTCGCACGCGGCAGACTCACCGTACGCGTCTCGCTTCACGCCGCCGACGGCAAGGCCTCCGCACGGATGCATCTGAATACCGCGCTGGCAAAGGCTTATGCGCGCGAGCTTTCCAAGCTGGCAAAGGAATTGAAACTGAGCGGCGGCGTCACACTGGATCAACTCGTCCGCGCGCCGGGAGTCTTCCAGACGGACGAAGAACTCGCGGAGGCGGAGACCCTCTGGCCTGCGGTCGAGAAGGCGTTGAAACAGGCGCTCGCAGCCTTGGTGAAGATGCGCGAGCGTGAAGGCGCGCATCTGACCGACGATCTTTCCGCACGGATCAAAGTCATGCGCGGCGCGGTCGAGCGCGTCGAGAAGCAGGCGCCGGAATCAGCCGAGCGCTACCGCCAGCAGTTGATCGAACGCATCAAGAACGCCGGCCTTCCCGCGCCCGCGCCGGATGACGAACGCCTGTTGCGTGAGATTGTCTTTTACGCCGAGCGCTCGGACATCGCGGAGGAGATTTCCCGGTTGAAAAGCCATTTCAAACAATTCGACGACTGCCTCCGCGCAAAAGAGCCGGTTGGCCGCACGCTGGATTTTCTGGCGCAGGAGATGAACCGCGAGATCAACACCATCGGCTCCAAATCGAATGACGCCGCGATTTCGCGCGAGGTGGTCGTATTGAAAACCGAACTCGAAAAATTTCGCGAACAGGCGCAGAACGTGGAATGAACGCAGACAACACAGCCAAACAACCCGGCAACACGACCCCGTTGTTGATCGTGATCTGTGCGCCATCCGGCGGCGGCAAGACGACGTTGTGCCAGCAGTTGCTGGCCGCGCGCCAGGACATGACACGCGCCATCACCTGCACCACCCGCGAACCACGCGCAGGCGAGAAGGACGGTGTGGACTATTTTTTCTTCGACGCAGCCACGTTTCTCAAGCGTGTGCAGGCGGGAAATTTCCTCGAACACGCCACGGTCTATGGCCAGAGCTATGGCACGTTGAAGTCTGAAGTGCTCGGCAAGCTCCGCTCGGGCAAGGACGTGTTGCTGAACATTGACGTTCAGGGCGCGGCCACGGTGCGCAAATGCGCCGAGGACGATCCTGAATTGAAACGTTCGCTCGTCTCCGTTTTTCTCACCCCGCCAACCGCGACAATCCTTGAACAACGCCTTCGCAAACGCGGGCAGGATTCCGACGCAGTCATCCAGAAGCGCCTTGCCGTGGCAAAACAGGAGGTGGCGCAGTGGAGGCATTTCGATTATCTCATCATCAGCCGGGGCATCGCGGACGATTTGAAGGCGATGCAGGCGGTGGTGGAGGCGGAAAAGCAGCGCACTGCGCGGGCGACTGCGCCGGAATTTTGAGAAGTCTTGACCCGGTTTCCGGGTTGGGCGATTAACAG
This sequence comes from uncultured Bifidobacterium sp., assembly GCA_964520235.1. Taxonomy (GTDB): domain Bacteria; phylum Verrucomicrobiota; class Verrucomicrobiia; order Limisphaerales; family JADLHS01; genus JADLHS01. Next base: position 9,271 of record CAZFNB010000013.1, read on the forward strand.
GCTGGGATTGAACGCATGAGCAAAAGCAAAAACATCGTCCTCGGTGTGACCGGTTCGATTGCGGCGCACAAGGCCGCCGACCTCGCAAGCCAGCTCACGAAAAAAAACTTCGCGGTCAACGTCGTGCTGACCGCTGACGCGCAAAAATTCATCACGCCGCTGCCGTTCAAGACACTGTCGCGACGGCCCGTGGTCACCGATCTCTATGACGAGGAGGAAGGCTGGAAACCCACGCACATCCGTCTGGCAGACGAGGCGGATCTCCTGCTCATCGCGCCAGCCACGGCGAACACGATCGCAAAATTCGCGCACGGCATCGCAGATGACGCTCTGGGTTGCATCGCCCTTGCGCTGAATCCAAAGGCAAAAATACTCATCGCTCCCGCCATGAATGGAAAGATGTGGTTGCATGCGGCCACGCAGGCCAACGTGGCGACGTTGAAAAAGCGCGGCGCGGAATTCATCGGCCCGGAGGAGGGCATGTTGTCCTGCGGTTACGAAGGCATCGGGCGGTTGTGGCCGGTCGAAAAGATCGTCGCCCGCGTGACCAGACTGCTGGGCTGAATTACCAACCCAATGCGCCCATGAACTCGCGCCAGTGGCCGTGGTTGAAACGATTGCTGGCATTGCTGGAATCGCCTTCGCACGAGCCTGCGGAGCAGACGCGTCGCGTCCTCACGCTTCAGCGCAACATCATCCTCCCGGCGCGCCTGCTCGTCATTGCCATCGTCTATATCCAGTTTTACACGTCGCAATGGCTCGGTGTCGTGGTCAACACCTATGGCGTGGTGCTGGAAACCATCCAGAACACGCTGGCCGCGTGTTCGCTGGTGATGCTGGCCGGCACGGTTCTGTTTTATGTGGTGCGCCGGTTTCCACCCGGCACGGTGCAATGGATCGTGTTTGCCATCGGCCTCGCCGACGGTTTTTTTCTTGCGTCACTGACCGTGCTGACCGGTGGTTTCGAGAGCATTCTCTATTGGGTGTTTCCAGCATTGATTGTGTTGAACGCTGTTTCGATCCCGCTGGCGACGCCACAACTCGTCCTGAACATCGCGCTGGCGATACTCTTTGTCTCCGCGGGCTATCTGGAATCCGGGGTGCCGATGGAAATCGAGACTCCAAGGATTCCAAAACGAAACACCCCGGCAATCTTCATCGAAGAGATAAAAAATCCCGAAGCCGTCGTGAACTGGATGGAAAAAGCTCCCGAACCATTCCGGAAATTCATTTGGGACGATTCGGCCTCCACACTCCGCACGACGTTGGCCGCGCGCGTTGCAAGCCCGATGGCTGACACAAATCTTGCATCACTGGTCGCTGACGAAGCCCGTCGCATTTTGTCCTCCGGCACACGCGTCGTTTCTGCGCCAAGCGCACACGGAGATTCGTTGGACACTCCCAGTGACCCGAATGTGCTGCGCGTGGCGCTGCTGATTTTGTTGACGTTTTGCTGTTACGGATTGCAATTGCTCGTTGCGCGTGAACGCCGCAGGCTCGAAGATCAACAGGAATTTCTGGTGCGCACGGGGCAGTTGCGTTCCGCAGGACGGCTTGCGGCGGAAATCGCCCATCAAATCAAAAACCCCCTCACCGTCATCAACAACGTCACGTTCATCCTGAAGAGATCGCTCGAACCCACAAAACCCGCCGAAGCCGCACAGGTGGAAATCATCCGTGAAGAAGTCGCAAAGGCCGACCGCGTCATCACCCAGATCATGGGTTACGCGCAGTTGAGCGAGGGCCGGGTCGAAAAAATCAACGTGCTTCAGGAACTCAACCGCGTCACCGCCGAGGTGTTTCCCCCGGGCGTACCGACCGGCACGACGGTTCATTGCAGTTTCGACACCGAGTTCCCCGCGCTCCAGATGCAGCCCCGCCATTTTTCCGATACCGTAAGCAACCTGCTGCAGAACGCGCGCGACGCCACGGACAACCACGGCAACGTTTTCGTTTCCGCCACCCGCATCGAGGATGATGCTGTGAAGATCGTCGTGCGCGATGATGGTCCGGGCATTCCGCCGGACAGGCTGGGTCGAATCTTTGAGGCTTACTTTACCACCAAGCCGCGCGGCTCGGGCCTCGGTCTGGCCGTAGTGAAACACAATGTCGAACTTTATGGCGGGTCGGTGACCGTGGAATCCGAACTTGGAAAGGGCGCGAAGTTCACGTTAATCTTCCCGTCGAAGACACTCGGCCTGCGAACCGACTGATGCCAAACCTCCCGCCCATCCTGCTTGTTGATGACGAGAAGAACATGCGCCTCTCGTTGCAGACGATCCTTCAAGGCGAGGGTTACGAGGTGCGGCTCGCGGAATCCGCCGAAGCGGGACTTGATCTGCTGGAACGCGAAAGCTTTTTCATGGTCATCACCGACGCGCGGCTCGGCGGGATGAGCGGTTACGAGTTCCTCGGCAAAATCCGCGCGCAATGGCCGGACGTGCCGGTCATCGTCATCACCGCCTACGCCACGCCGAAACTCGCCGTCGAAGTCATCCAAGCCGGAGCGCTGGATTATCTCGCCAAGCCCTTCGCTCCCGAGGAACTCCTGCACGCCGTTGCGCGATGCGGTGAACGCCACCGCCTCATCCAGGAAAATGCCCGTCTGCGCGCACGCGCCAGCGAAACATACGGGCTTGAGCACATCGTCGGCGAATCCCAGAAAATGCGCGAGGTGCGGCAGTTGATCCAGACCGTCGCGCCCACGGACGCGCGTGTGCTCGTGCTCGGTGAAAGCGGCACGGGCAAGGAACTCGTCGCGGGTGCGCTCCACAGCTTGAGCCAGCGGCGCAAGGCGAATTATGTCCGCATCAATTGCGCAGCGATCCCCGAGACGCTTCTCGAGAGCGAATTGTTCGGTCACGAGAAGGGCGCTTTCACCGGCGCGCTCCGGCAAAAGCCGGGCCGGGTGGAAGAAGCCAACGGCGG
>CAZFNB010000014.1:0-12093 GCA_964520235.1 uncultured Bifidobacterium sp.
TGTATCGCTTCTTCTGGAACGAGTATTGCGACTGGTATGTCGAGGCGAGCAAGGCCGTCTTTTTCAGTAGCAGCCGACGTGAGTCGGCTCAAACTTCCGGGGCGGGCGGAGAAGGTCAGAGCGGACTCACGTCCGCTGCTACAGATCCACGGGTGGCGAACACGCTCGCGGTGATTGATTTCGTGTTGAGCCACACCATCCGGTTGTTCCATCCGTTCCTGCCGTTCATCACGGAGGAACTGTGGCACGGGATGGGTTACGCGACGGACATGCCGGACCATCAAGGCGGCAAAACCATTATGAACGCGCCGTGGCCTAAGCCCTTCGACAGCGATCTGCGCGACGCCTACTCGCTGGACGATTGCTATCTCGAATTCGCCACGCAGAAGTATGAAGTGGTGACGCAGGGGCGCAACTTGCGTCGCGTCGGGAACATTCAGGCCGGCAAGAAAGTGAAATTCGTGCTGAAGCCGACGCGCGAAGTCCTGCCGCACGACGCCGAAGTCATCAAGATTCTGCTCAACGCCGAAGCCATCGAAATCAACGAAAGCTATGTGGCGAAGAAAGGCACGCCGACCGCGCACACGCCGTTCGGAGAATTGTTCCTGCCGCTGGACGGATTGATTGATGTCGAGGCGGAGAAGGGTCGCTTGAGCAAAGAGCTCGAGAAGATCACGACTGAAATCACGAAGGTGGAACAGAAGCTCGCGAACCCGGCCTTCACGCAGAAAGTTCCGGCGAACGTTTTGCAGGAACATCAGCAACGCCTCACCGACTGGCAGGGCAAGCTGGCGCATGTGAAAGCGGCGTTGGAAGCGTTGGGCTGAAACGATTTCCTCTCCGCACGGTCAGAGAAAATAGAGACCCCTTTGGATTGGGGCGTGGACAGACCTTTGAACGGGTTATGTGGCGGCGCATCTTCATCCTCGGGTTGTTGGCTCTGCTGCCAGCGCAGGCGCTGGCGGATGGGAAGGTCTTTCGCCAGCGGGCCATTGCGGTGGAAACCACCATCCCGGATCAGCGGGCCTTGATTTGCTGGTCGAATGGGCTGGAACGGCTCGTGATTGAAACGCGGTTCAGCGGCGAGGGAACGAACTTCGCCTGGGTGGTGCCGTTGCCCAGCGTGCCGGAGATTGAGCTTGCAACCTCTGGAGCGTTCACCACCCTGGCTTTTCAACTCAGGCCGGCATTGATCCATGATCCTGATCCGTGGTGTTCGTTGTTTCTCGCCATCATCGGCATCGGCTGGATTGTGAGGAGTTCATCTAAAAGTCGAGAATTTGGATTCCAACAATTTCTTGCATGTTTTTTGGTTGGGTTGAGTTGGTTGCCGTTTTCACCTGCGGCTGTGCCATTTGTGGTCATGTTCATGATTTGGGCCACGGCGCGTGTATTGAGAGGGACAGGGTCATTGCTGGACGCTCTGGTTGTTCTGGCTTTGATCCTGTTGCTTGCCTCATTGCTCCTGCCGAGCCTGGGTAGTGCGACGGCGGGGTTCAAAAACTCTTCCACAACTGACCTTAGCGAACTGGCAAGTGCGCGGGTGGGAGCGTTTGAGACAAAAACCATCTCGGCCAGGACTTCAACGGCACTTCTGGACTGGTTGCGGGAAAACGAATTCATGATTTCGACCAACGCCGAACCTGTCATCGCCGACTACATCAAACAGGGCTGGGTGTTTGTGGCCAGCAAACTCGCTCGTGAAAATGGCGCGGTTGCAACCAACTCGATTCATCCGCTCTCGTTCACATTCCGGACGCAGCAGCCGGTTTATCCGATGCGACTGACCGGTGTGGATGCCGTGCCATTGCAAGTGGAGTTGTACGTGTTCGGTCCGGCGCGAGCCGGGGCAGACCATTTTTCAGTGGCGACGTGTGTGTCCGCTTCATTTCCTCAAGAGTCTGGTTGGAAAAGCAAGTTGAGCGACAGCATTTCTGTCATGCACCCCTTGTTGCGAGAGTGGACGTTGAACAGTCCTGTGGTGACAAAGTTGTCCGCCAGGTTGTCCCCGGATCAGATGCGGGAGGATGTCGTGTTGCGGTGGAGCGGATTCAAGCCGCATCGGGATTCGATTTACAGCAGGCAGGCCGCGCTCACCATCGCAGCGAACTGGGCAACTGGATTTTTGTTGGGAGCGTACGTTCTGGTCCTGGCTGGTTTTACCATGACTGGCGGGTGGTCTGTGCCGTTTCCGAAGATTGCATTTGGATTGGCCGGGGTCGCGTTGGCTGGAATGGGAGTTGTCTATGCAACTTTGCCGAAAGTGTCGGTGACGATGGTTCGCTCTCACCCGGCGTTTGTTCGCCATTATCTCAAGGAACTGGCGGCTTTTACCATTCTTGAGTGGCAGGACTCGCCGCCAAAATCCATTGAGGAGGCCCGACGGGCGGTTGTTTTTCAAGGCTCGATGAAGACGAACAATCTTCTTTTGGGTGGAGGCATTCGCGAGGAGGATTCTCCGGGCAACTACGTGATTCGCCAGACCACCAACGGCTTCGAGTTCCTGTGGTTTGACGGCAACGGCGCAGAGCAGACGCTTCGTTGAGATTCACAACTCCCGTCTCGACGATTCGGCTTCTCATCGCTTAACTACGCGCCAGCGTGGAACACGGACTGGTCAGCGACATCGCCATCTGCATCATCGCCGCCTGGGTGGTGGCGGTGATTTCACAAATCGCCCGGCAACCCTTGCTGCTTGCGTATCTCGTCGCCGGGTTTGCCATCGGGCCGCGTGGTTTTCGCTGGGTCACGGACGCGCACTCCATCGAAACCATCTCGGGCATCGGCCTTGTGCTGTTGCTGTTCATGATCGGGCTGGAGATCGATCTGCGGAAGATGCTCAACGCGGGCAAGGTCATCACCGTCACGGCGCTGGCGCAGATCATCGGTTGTGTGTTGCTCGGCTGGTTGTTCTTCAGTCTGCTCGGCCCGACAAAGACAAAACTCGAAGCGCTGTATCTCGCCGTGGCGGCGGCGATGAGCAGCACGGTCATCATCGTCAAGATCCTATACGACAAACGCGAACTCGAAACCCTCGCGGGGCGCATCACGCTTGGCGTGCTGGTGGTGCAGGACATCGCCACGATCCTGTTCCTGGCGGTCCAACCGAACCTCAAACATCCGACGGCGGGGGTGTTGGCGGTGGCGTTGGGCAACGTGGTGTTGCTTGTGGCGGTGGCGTATGTGGTGAGCCGGTTTTTGCTGCCGCCGGTGTTCAAGTTCGTGGCGCGTCTCCCGGAGTTGGTGCTGGTCGGCGCGCTGGCGTGGTGTTTTGCGCTGGCGGGATTCGCCGGCTGGCTTGGGTTGTCGCGCGAGATGGGCGCGCTGATCGCGGGCGTGATGCTCTCGACATTTCCTTACACACTGGACGTGGTGGCCAAGGTCACGAGCATCCGGGATTTCTTTGTGACGCTGTTCTTCGTGGCGCTCGGTATGCAAACGCCCGTGCCGACGGTGAACTTCCTGTTGTGGATGATCATCGTCAGCATGTTCATCGTTGCCAGCCGGCTGGTGACCGTGTTCCCGCCGCTCTACAGGATGCGTCAGGGTTTCCGTGTGAGTTTGCTGCCAGCCATCAACCTCTGTCAGATGAGCGAACTCTCGCTCGTGTTGCTCTCGCTCGGTGCAAAGGCGGGCGACGTGTCCGAAACCACAACGGGCATCGCGGCGTTTGCGTTCGCGTTTCTGGCGGTGGACTCCACCTACGCGATCTTGAACAACGATTTCCTGCTCAAGAAAACAGTGCCGTGGTTGAGAAGGCTGGGCTTTGCGGATCTGGCCGATGAAAAAACGGAAGCCGGCGTGGAGGAAAAGGCGCGGCGCATCTGTCTGCTGGGATTTTCTTGGACGGCGAGTTCGTTGCTTGAAGAGATCACACGGGAGAAGCCGGCGTTGCTCAAGGACATCCTCATCGTGGACTTCAATCCGCAGGTGTATGAGCGGTTGCGGAGACGTGGCGTGCATGTGGTGTATGGAGACATCGCCCAGCGCGACGTTCTGCATCACGCAGGGGTTTCGCACGCGGAGATCATCATCTGCTCCCTGCCCAACATGCTGCTCAAGGGCGCGAACAATCAGAAACTGCTACGGCAGTTGCGCGAGTTGAATCCGCACGCGCAGATCGTCGTCCACGCCGAGTTGCTGTCTGATATCCCGGCGTTGTATGCCGACGGCGCGAATTATGTGAGCGCGCCACGACTTCTTGAAGCGACCGACCTTCTCAAGGTTCTCGAAGCCGCCGAGCACAATCTGCTGGACGAAAAGCGCAAGGAGCAGTCGGCGCAACTGCTCGAACGCAGCGAAGTGATCCCATGACGGACGGTTTTCGGGCGACAGTCTGAAAAGCCCGCTTGACCGTACAAAATCATCTTTTCAGCTTCGGGGGACTGTGATAATCCTATGGATGAACCCAACACTGCGATTAGCAGCAACTCAGAAGGCGGCTACCTATGAAAAATTCGCAATCCCATCCGTTCAGTCCGACGTCACATCAAATGCTGATCGCGTTGGTCAGCATCGCGGTCGCAATCCAAAGCACGGCAACGGCCCAATCCACCGCAGTGTGGACGAACCGTTTCGCCGGGCAGGCAAATGGCTTCGACCTGCCCAACACTTTGGCCGTTGCGCCGAATGGCGACGTGGTGGTGGCGGGCGCAGTTGCGACTTCAGTGGTCACTGCCGAGAATTTTGTGACCATCCGTTATTCCAGCGCGGGCACGGCGTTGTGGACGAATTATTACAACGGGCCCGGCAATCATCAGGACTTTGTCAACGCGGTTGCCGTGGATGCCGGCGGCAACGTGGTGGTGACAGGCGGTTCGCGCAGCACGAGCAGCAGCGGCACCGAGGATTACGCGACCATCCGGTATTCGAGCAGCGGCGTGCCGCTGTGGACCAATCGGTATGCGGGCGACGGAAACGGAAATGACAGGCCTGTGGATGTGGTGACAGACAGTTCGAGCAACGTGGTGGTGACCGGTTCCGCACAGCGCACGGCAAGCGTTGATTCGGTGGACATCGTCACGATCAAATACTCGGCGGCGGGAACCGCGCTATGGACGAACACCTACAACGGGCCGGGCAACAGTTCCGATGAAGCGTACGCGATGGCGCTGGACGCAGGCGATAACGTGTTTGTAGCCGGCTTCGTGACCGCCACAAATTTCCACCCCGATGCGGTGGTCATCAAGTATTCGAGCGCGGGGGTGCCGCAGTGGACGAATCTTTTTGGCGGCACTTTCAACAGGGGCGACATCGCCAGCGCAATCGTCGTGGACGGCAACAGCAACGTCATTGTGACCGGCTACACGACTGTGACCGGCAACACAACCGACTTTGTCACGATCAAGTATTCCAACTCCGGCGTTCCTTTGTGGACGAACTTTTACGGTGGCCCAGGCAACGACACCGACCAGGCCGTCAGTGTGGCCGTGGACGCCAGTGACAGCGTGTTTGTCACCGGTCTTTCGACCGGCAGCGGCGGCAACTGGGACTATGCCACCATCAAGTATTCGGCCGTGGGCACTCCCGTTTGGACTAACCGCTACAATGGCCCTGCAAACGGAGATGACATGGCAGAGGACGTCGTGGTGGATTCGGCTGGAAATGTCCACGTGACAGGTCTGGCTGAAGCGGGCGGTTTGCTCGCGGACTTTGTCACCATCACCTATTCCAACTCCGGTGCGGGATTGCGGACGAACCGGTTCAACAACGGTCCCGGCAACACGACGGATGAAGCGGTGGCGATCGCCGTGGACTCCATCGGAAACACATTTGTCACCGGTTGGGCTGATGCAGGCTTGCAGCCGCCCGACATCATCACCATCAAATACGCCAGTCTCGTGCCCGCAAGCCTTTCACCCATTCCTCTGAACTTCCAGAGACTTGGCAGCCAGGTTGTTCTCTCGTGGACCAATGCTGCGTTCGGTCTGCAATCCGCGCCAAACGTCACCGGCACTTACACGAACGTCAGCGGCGCCACCTCACCACATACGAACACCATTACCACCGGGCAAAAGTTTTTCCGTCTGAAAAGCAACTGAGCAGTCGGCATCTCCCAGTTGGGCAGAGTTCACGCTTGAAGACCGGGCAAAAGCTGCCGGATCGTTTTAATCCCCGAAGCTGACGCCGAGCGCCCGGGCGGCGCGGACAAATCCTTCGTCCGGCGGCACGGTGCGCAGGTGGCCGATCGCCTCGGACAACGGCACGCTGTCCACGAACTTACCGTTGTGCGCCACCATGCGACCGTAACGGCCATCCGTGATCAGCTCCACCGCTTTCGCGCCGAACATCGTGCACAAAACGCGATCCATGTAAGTCGGGCTGCCGCCGCGTTGCAGATGGCCGAGCACCATCGCACGGGATTCCTTGCCGGTGCGTTTTTCGATCTCCCGGGCCACGACAACGCCGATGCCGCCCAGGCGCGCCTCGCGATTGATGTGTTGCGTGCCCGAGGTGACAAATTCCCCGCCAGATTCCTTTGCGCCTTCCGCCGCGACAACGAGCGTGAAATGCTTTCCCTTCTTTTCACGATCCGCGATCGCCGCGCAGATGCTCTCGTAGCGGAACGGAATTTCAGGGATCAGCACCACGTCCGCGCCGCCTGCCACAGCCGCATACAATGCGATCCAGCCTGCGTAACGCCCCATCACCTCCAGCACCATCACACGATTATGGCTCTCCGCCGTCGTGTGCAACCGGTCGAGTGCGTCCGTCGCGCACGCCACCGCCGAATCGAACCCGAACGTCACCGTCGTCGCCGCCAGATCGTTATCAATCGTTTTGGGCACGCCCACGATGGGGATGCCCGCCTCGTGCATCTGCTGCGCGATGGTGAGCGAACCGTCCCCGCCCAAAGCCACCAGCGCCTTGATGCCGAGCTGCTCCATCCCCTGTTTCACACCGTCGAGAAGTTCCTTCGGCAACTGCCGCGTCTCACCATGACCGGTCTTGGCGGAAAACTGTCCGCGATTTGCAGTGCCGAGAATCGTCCCGCCGCGCACGAGCAATCCATCCAGCGCCTTGTAATCGAGCAGGCGATAATTCTGCGGCGTCAACAAACCGTCGTAACCGCCGATGATACCGAGCGTTTCCCAGCCGCGTTTGGAAGCAGTCTTCGCCACGGCGCGGATGACCGCGTTCAAGCCGGGACAATCGCCGCCGCCAGTGACAATGCCGATTTTCATGATGTGAACTTTCTTTCAGGCGGGCAAAGCAAGACACCCGCGCGGTTTTCACAAACCTTGTCTATCCATCGGAAGAAATGAATGCCGACTTCACTCCTCAGGTCGGAATAAACCCCCGGTAACAAGAGCCATTAGTCCCGCAAGCCCGAGATGAAAATTATTGTGACCGGACCCGGTAATAACGCCTCGGGAAATTCGTCCATTGCGGGTCGCTGAAAAACATCGAGCCGCTCGTGAGCAGATTGGTTTGCAGCCCAACCCACGTCGTCAGGTTTGAACTCCCCTCAATTATCAGCGTCTGACCTTGTAGCCCGGTCAGTTGGAAGCCAAAAACCCCATTGCTGAGGCCGAGGCTGCCGTTGGTGGTGACTATTTGGGGTGGGGATTGTGACACCGTCAGCACCGCCACATCACTGATTGCGCTGCCGAAGGTGTTCGTGATGATGACAGTGTAGTTGCCCGCATCGGCCGGCTGGATGCCAGTCAAAGCGAGCGTGGAGGAATTGACGCCGAAGATGCGTTCTGAGTTGAGGAGATTGGTGCCGTTCTTACGCCATTGATAGTTGAGGGTCGGGCTGCCCAAGGCCGACACCGTAAAACTTGCTGTTGTGCCGGTGATCTTCGTTTGGTTTTGCGGATGGCCGGTGATGAGGGGGAATTCCCAGACTTCCTGATCGTTCCACCACTCGAAAGGTTGTGTCCATTGCTTGAATTGCGAAACCTGCACCCAGAACGCTTCTGCCGGAGTGATGGGCGGCGAAGCCGCCTGCCATGCACCGCTTAGAAATGAGTAACTGGTGGATGTCTGATTCGTGGCGTTCCACCTCGTGATTTCGTCATCCTGCTGCGCCGGAAAATTCAACAGTCCATTCACCGGCAGGATGGATCCCACCAGCGAAATCCCCGATGGAATTGCCCTGGTCAATGAGCCCGCCGCTACTTCGCCAGCGAACGTCACTTCGAAAGCGGCGGCGGGATTCACGAAGCCGACGCCCTGCCCCGGCTGCAAATTCATGTTCGGCAAATCCCACGAACCGCCAGAAAACATGCTGCCCGGATTCAGCGAGCCGTTCGAGTCCGGCAGCCAAATCTCACTGTTTTGAGGACAACTGGGGAATAGATTCGCGATGGCGTTGCCGCCGCATGAATTGAGCGGGTTGGCCACCAGATTCAAGCCCGGCTGCATGACGCGCCGTACGTAACCTACAATGTTCAACGAATAGACCGCCGGAAAAGAATCACCTATGCGGACACGAAAATAACGCCTGGGAGAGCCTGCTGTGGCGACGGCCAAGGGCGGGATGAATGGAGCGAATGGCCGCCATGTCACGGGAGGTGTGAGGTCATCGGTGTATTGCAGGATGCACAATTGACCGGGCAGAACGGGGTACGACAGGGTCAGCGAGTTGCCCTGTAACGAACACAGGATGGCTGCGGGAATCACAGGTTGACCAACTGCGGTATAGACACCGTTGGCAGTCGTCGTTGAATTGGTGACCACGAACACCATCTGATCCCACGGGGCATACCAGTTGGGGATACTGCTGAAGTTCACCGTGTGGTAGCCTGGAGACAATCCGGCCACCACTCCACCACTGTTCTGCCATGGCCCGCCATCCACCCGCCATTGTGCTCCGGCATTCGCGGCTTCAGCCGGAGAAATTGTCACAAGCAAGGCTCCGGCCTGTTGTATGTAGGTAGCATTTGTGGTGGTCGTCAGGTTTGGCGAGATCGTGACGGTCTGGTTGCCCGGCGTGTTCCAACCGGAAACAGATTTGTAAGCCACCGTGTGGTTGCCGACGCTCAAACCGCTGACGGTGTTGCTGTGGTTTTGCCACGCGCCGCCGTCCACCTGCCACTGAGCGCCGGCGCTCACCGCGTTGGTCGGCGAGATCGTCACCTGCAACGAGCCTGTTTCTACGACCGTGATTTCAAGATTGTCCAGATACGCCTGCCCAGCCACGACGGTCTGCAACCCGGACCACCCCGCAAGAATCACACTTAGCGTGTCCGTTGGTCCCAGATGCAAATTGTATGAGCCGCTGGCGATGCTTGCAGTGCCAAGCAATGTCCACCCGGAACCGCCCGCGCTCCCGTCGTAGTCGCAATAGTAGGTGATGCTCTGGTTTGTCGTGCTGTAATCCAACCGCAGCGTGGCATCGGGCGAAGGGAGGAAGTTGACATTGAACATGCCCGCCACGGAAACGCCGTTGGTTTGGACATCGTCATTGACGCCGTAATAATTCGGATCGAATGCATCACGGTCGAATCCGAGAATCAAGTGTGTGCCAAGGTAGTCACTCGTCTTGCCGACCCCCAGAAAAACACTGACCCCCTGTGCCTCATCGGTGATGACGAACGGATCCACATGCACGTCCACCTTGATGCTCCAAGACTGCGTGAGGGTCAGGAACGGGGCGGTCCGCACAGTCCCCGCGCCCCCTCCCACCGTCGTGGACGATGTGAAATTCATGCGCCCGTTCGAGACGACCATGTTCTTGCCCGATTCGGTAAACGGCGGTGCCCAGTTCGCGGCGTTGGTAAAAGGATCGGTGATCGTGACGGCGGAAACAGTCAACGCAAGAAGTGTGATGAGCAGGCCAGCTAGACACTTCACTCCAACGGTTGGATTCAATCGCGATTTCATGATCTTCCCTTTTCTCACAGGTCTGATTGCCCGGCAACCGGCACCACAACTGTGGCGGCCAATCCGGGATGCTCGTGACTACTAAAGCCTGTCGTTGAAGATGTGGCCAGTCTATTTTTGCCTTTCACACATCATTGTGGGCGGCGTCTGCTCCGCATCGGATGGGGAGACTCGAACCGTTTGGGAAACGGTGAGAAGAATTCGCCACAACCGAAGCAGACTTGTTGCGCCAAAATGCGATGAAGGCGAAAGCGCAGTCCCGCATTGCTGGACGGAAGCGGTTGGGATTTTCTTTCGACCGGACACCGGGTTGAAGCTGCGGCTAATGAGTAGACTTTTTGTCCGAAGCGCTGGCCGACTTTTTCGGCTTAACTGATTTTGTGTTGGCGTCAATTGCTCGAAATGAGGCCCATTGCTCGGCGGCAAATCCGATGGCCAACAAATGCCAGGCCAACGCCGAACATACGGCCACCGTCACAAATCTTGTCCGACTCGCTTCTCCGCGGGTGAATTGATATCTGGCCCGCTCGACAAACACGGACATGTTTTCAGTCTTTGGCGCGCCCAACCCGCTGCTCAAGATGGCCGTGGTGGCGAACATGACCACAAAGAGCGGGGCGATCACAATCCAAACTCGCTTGAGCTGAATCGCGCGACGTTTGAAACCTTGCGTCAGGATTCCAACAAGAAACATCAGCAGAAAAGCAACCACTCCAAGTGCCATGAACGCGTTACTGACAAAAAGCATCCCAAGCAGACTCGCCAGATAAAGCGACAGCAGAAATGCCAGAAAGACGTTTGCGAGCACTGAGCGCATCGGCGCAATGCTGATGGGTAATTGTTATCCTCACAACCTGATAATCGCTTGGGCAAAAATGGTGGGTTCGCTCGCGCTGCGAGCGAATTGCGCCTCGCAGCGCGAGGCGCACCACCCAAAAAGTAAAACGCGGAAAACCGCTGACGCGTCGCGCCGACTCGTTGCGCCGAAATGCGATGAAAACGAAAGCGCAGCGAAGGCGGAAGCCGTCGGGTTTTCTCTCGACGCGGGACACCCGGCTGAAGCCGGGGACTAAGATGGCTCGACTAACTCCGACTTGGTTCTACCCACTTCCGCCCAATGTAAATTCGTTCCCAAACCTTCCGTGGCAATCTGTAAACGTGGGCAAAATTTTGATCCATCATGAAGATTTGTTGCTGGAAAAGTTGGGCAGCCCAACTTCCAATAGCATCATCAATAACCAAACACCGCTCTGCATCGAGAGAAATCGGCATGTGATTCGGAGGAAACCTCGATGCGCCAATCAAGGCGCGATTTGTTCCCAATTTTTGAATCCCTTCGGCGATTTCGCCAAACTCGTCATGACCGCGTTTATGAACCAGCACATTCCGACACGTGCAGAGCAGTTCGACTTCGGGATTTTGGAGCACGTTTAAATTTTGATGGATGGTCTCGCGAATAATACGATCACCACGGTATCTATCAGACAAGAATTCGCTGATAATCTTGTCAGCTGCATCTATGCCTTGCTTGTCAGCTTTGACAATAGCTTTGGCAATTTCCCCTGATTGGTTTCGGATGACATCAATAACTGGCTTTGGGTTGCTTGAAAGAGCTAATTTCAAAGACTCGCGACAATACCAATTGTAAATGTCAACCGCCCTACAGAGAAGAAGAACACCTATAAAGCGTGATGCGGCACAATTGAATGGCTGGTTAGTTATTGGTGTTAACTCGGGCCACTTTTGATTCCGTTTTTGGAGTGTGATTTCATCTCCCTTAATATCATTTGCAATCTGACCACAGACAAAAACCAATTGATGCAGTTCGTCTAACGCGAGATTTGCATATTCTGTAGTTGGCGTTCTTTTACTCATGCCATGAGCGGAGACTTGTGAGCATTCGGTGGATTGTTTTTTACGCTGTCGCCAGATTGTCTTCCAACACTTTGGATTTACCCGACGGCGGTTCAGTTTCATTCGCCGTCTGCTGGTGGCCGTCCGCAATGACTTTGATTGGCTCGTAAAACGTATTCCGTTGCACCGGCGTTCGGCTTGCCTCGCGGATGGCTTTGATCATATCGGCTTCGGTCTGCAATTGCGGCGAAGTCGCGCCGGCCATGTGGAAGATGTGTTCCTCAATGATCGTGCCGTGCAGATCGTCCGCGCCGTAGCTCAACGCCACCTGCGCCAGCTTCATGCCCATCCCTACCCAATACGCGGTGATGTGATCGAAGTTGTCGAGGTAGATGCGGCTCACGGCGA
>CAZFNB010000015.1:0-11618 GCA_964520235.1 uncultured Bifidobacterium sp.
GCAGCATGGTTGTCAGTCAAACGTGAGCGATGATGAAAAGCGTGTTGCGTATTGTGTGTTGCGTCAAGCGTTGCGCGCGTCCCATCTTTGCCTGATGCGCCGCGTGATGTCGGGAATGCCCGTTACTTTTTTCCCTGCTCGCGGATGATTTTCAACATCGCCTCGGCATCGGGCGCGTCGGCCAGGGCCTGGCGGAATTCGGCGCGGTTCAGGATTTTTGCGATGTTGGCGAGCGTGTGAAGGTGTTTTTGAAATTGTCCTTGTGGAACGAGGAAGAGCATGACGAGCGTGACGGGCTGGTTGTCGAGCGCATCGAAGTTGATTCCCTTGCGCGAGCGGCCCAGCACGCCGACGACCTCGGGAATCAGTTCCGTGGAGGCGTGAGGGATGCCGATGCCGTAACCGATGCCGGTGCTCATGGACTTCTCGCGCTTTTTGACCACGGCGGCGATGGCTTCACGGTTCTGCGGTTGCACTTTTCCGGCGGTCACGAGCTGGCTGATCAACTCATCAATCACCTGCCACCGGTCGGTTGCCTGCAAATCCGTCAGAATCTGGTCTTTGGTAAGGATGTCGGCTAATTCCATAACGCTGTTGCGCGTGGGGCATTTCGCCTGAATTGCCGGTGCAATTCAAGACGGAATTTCCGCGCATCGTTTCAAACGGGGATTAGCTGCTTGAGAGCAACGATTCGCGCGCTTAATCTCGCGAGCAAAATGCACCCGGGCCATCGAAACAAATCCATACTTGGGCTGGGATGCTGGCTGGGTGTTTTTGCGGGCGTGATTGTTTTGATTGCGCGAACTGATTTTTTTGAGGGGGGCATTTTCAGCGGGGCCGGGGCGCAGGCGTGGGTCTGGCTGGCCATTGTTGCGCAAACGGGCTTCTATTTCTGGGGTGGGCTGCATCTGGCAAAGGCCAAGGGGCAATCCCCGGCCATGTTGTTGCCCGGGCTGTTTCCGTGCCTCCAGTTGCTGACGCTGACGGTTCTGCTCGTTTTACCGGACAAACAACGCCAGAAGTCGAACCCGGGGCGCGTGAGCACCGAGCGTCACCGCAGGGAATCCGAAGCGGCACGCATCATCAGGTACCGCCGCAACGCGCTGGTCGGAAACGCGCTCGGCCTGTTTGGCATTGCCGTCGGTGTCGCGGTGGTTTTGTTTCCCGTGGGAGTGTTCGAGGATTTGGAGAACGAGACGCTGCTCGGAATGGCCGTCTTTCTGTGCGGATACTCCGGTGTGATCACCGGCTGTTGGTGGTGGGCAAAAGCCAAGTGCTGGCCGGACGGGCTGGTGCTCATCGGGCTGCTGCCGGCGGCCGTGTTGTTTATTCCCTACGTGCGGCTGGTTTTTCTGGCCGCGCCCGGGCTGTTGCCTGTGTCCATGATCTTGATGCCCCTGATCCTGCTGGTCATTCTGGCGGTGCTGCCGGACAAGTCGGGAATGACCGCGCGCCGGAGACAGACTCACCGTTGAACCGCCGGACACACTTCACCGCCCGGCAACGGAGACACTGCCGCTGCGCACTCCTGACAATCCATCCAGGCACGCCCGCGCCTGCCGTCGCAACGCTTCACGCTCCGTCTCGTTCAACCCGGGTGGATCAAACCGATGCCGGTAATGCAGCCGCAACAGTTCGCGCAGAGCTGGACGGATTTCCGCCAGCGACGCATCTCCGGCCACGCGCTCCAGCCAGCCGGACAACGCCTCGCCCGGTTGCCGGGGGACACCGCGTTCGGCGAGGCTGGCCTCCAGTTGGTAAAATTCCGAATCCAATCCGGGCCAGTCCGTGCGCTCGATGATCCCCGCAGTTTTGCCGCGCTGCTGTTTTTTACGGCGACGGAAATCGATCTGGTAAATCAAGATCAACACACCGGGCACGATGGCCCAGAGCAGATATTGCCGCCACGGATTGTTGCCGGAACGGAAGATTTTCGCGAACTCGAACGCGACCCGCGAACGCAAGTCGGCAAACCACTGCCATGCCGAATGCCTGGACTCCGCCTCGATCCACGATGCAGGCGTGGTGTCAAAGTCGCGCCACGTTTTTGCCGCGTCGTCCCACACGAGCGTCCAGGCGTGCGCATCGCGCAGGCGCACCACATAACCGCTGCCGCTCGTTTCATGCACGGCAAAGCCGACGGCGTAACGTGCAGGGATGCCAAGTTTGCGCAACATCAGCACCGTGGCTGTGGCGAAGTATTCGCAATGCCCGCTGCGCGTCTTGAGCAGGAAACGGCTCAACGCGGTTTCATTGGTGTCCGAGGATTTGGGCGGCGATTGCCACGTGCTGTAATTGAATTTATTCGCGAAGAATCCATTCACCGCGCGAAGTTTTCCCGCAACGTCCAGTCCCGACGATTGCAGTTCTTGGATTGCGCTTTCCAGCCCGGCGACTTCGCGCGGTGGAATGTTTGTCACGTCGGATGGTTCGGGTGGCGAGTCAATCGTCATGTCCCGCGTGAATTGTGCGTCGAACATCGCCAGTCCAGGGCCGACGGCAAGCACCGCGCCGAGCGCATTTTTTTTGACTTCGATGACGTTCAGCTTTTCCAGGCGGGACACGCCGGTTGGCAGCGGCAACAACGCCTTCCCGCCGTCCAGATAACACGCAATGTTGGCCGATTGTGTGTTCGTGACGCTCTGCAACGGCGGCAACGGCCACACGAGCGTGTTCTGCCCGGACTCGCCGACATACTCGAAATTTTGTTCCGTGATTTCCGCGTACCAGGTCTGGCCTTTGTAGGTGCGAAAACTTGCCTCGCGCAGATAATTCGGTGCGCGGCTGCCATTCAACGGTTTCAGGCGCACGACAATCCTGCCGGACAGTTTCAATTCGCCCACCTGTCCGAGTGCGGTCTTGCTTTGCTCGGCGTCGAACCGGCGCTTCATCAGAAACGAAAGCCACGACGGGTTGAAATTTTCCATCAATCGCACGGCCTGGCCGATGCCGCGCTGGCCCGCGTAGCCGAGCACGATGGCGGCGACAAACGCAGCGATCCATACTGGCGTTGCGAACCGCCGCTGCCGTTGCGACCACAGCGCCCAGGCCATCAACGCGCTCAGTCCCCAAAAATACATCCTGCCCTCCGGTGGATGCGCCGCCGCACCGAGCATTGTGACTGCAAAATACGGCATCGCCACGTTCAGCTCGCCAGAAGCGGGTGCGGGCTTTCCGGCCTTCTGTGCCTTGCGGATTTTGCGGCGGATGAGAAATGAAATCGTCTTCCACGGGATCGCCTCGCGCGTGCTGAAAATCTGGGCGGCAACGAACGGGAAATAAATCATCGGCAGCCAGCGGAACATGGCGAACGCAGTGCGCGAACTTGCCGCGCCCGCGCCCCGTTGCGTGTTTGGATTCGGGTCCTGGAAAAATCCCGAGAAGCTGGCCGGGCCTTGGTTGTCCACAAACGCGAACAGGATCGCGCCGAGCATGAGGAGCGAGCAAAGCGTCCAGATGCGGCTGAAGTCCTCGTCGGAAAAATCCCAGCGGGCCTTGATGAAGCGGGAGCTTTCGAGGATTGCCCCGAGCACCGCGCCCACGACGATCAGGCCGGATTGCCAGCCCCAGAAGAGCAGCCCCAAACCGAGCAGTAACGGCGGCGGTTTCATGAAAGCGTTGCCAGTTGTTCTTCGATACGCCCGATTTCCAGAGAGTGCAAGCGCCCGGGCGCGTCGCGCATCGGGCCGGGATCGAGCGGTTGCGTTTCACCCGGCGGACGGACAACGAGCACCAACAAAGGCAGACCGAGCGATTTGAGTTTGTTCACGAGCTGTTGCCGCGCCTCGTCCCATGCGATGAGGACGCAGATGACGCCGCTGACCAGTGACGAATGGTTCAGCACGAGCGTTTCGAGCGAGGCGAACGGCTGCTCGTTGCACGGGCGGACTGATGCGAGGATTTCGAGCATCTGATCCGCGTGTGCGATTCCGCGTCCGGCGGTGAAACAATAAGCCTGCGGTCCGACGAACAGCAGGTCGAGCAGCGATTCCTGTGTGAGCACCGTGCAGGCGAACGATGCGGCCACACTGACCGCCTCCTCGAACTGCTCGCTGTGCGGACGCTCTGTGAAGGTGTCGAGCACGAGCGCGTGCCGCACGAAGAATTCGTCCTCGAATTCCTTGACGATGGGTTTGCCGGCCTTGGCCCAACTGCGCCAATGAATATGCCGGATCGGATCACCGCGACGGTAATCGCGCAGCGCAACGAATTCGTCGCTCTGCCCGATCTGCGACGCGAGCGCCACGCCGCCCTGCTGATACTTCATCGTCCCGGGCAGCGCGATGGGTGGGAGAAAATGGCGTTTTGGCAGGATGAGAACGGATTGTGGCAGTGTCGTTTTGACGAAGGAACGGAACAGGCCGATGGGATCGGGCCGCGCCAGCGTGACACCGGTGAAGTGCAGCACGCCGCGTTGGAGGGGCATCAATTCGACTTGGACGGAGACCTCCTGTTTTGGGGGCAACGGTGGAACGGCGGTGTCTTTGATTGTGGCGGGCCGGAACGGATTGTTGCGTCGTCGCACAAAACTGAACGGGCGGATGTGTTTGTTATCGTCGAGTTGAACCGCCTTCCATTCGGGGAATGAAGGGCGCGGGTCAGCGAGATCGTCGAGCAACGTCAGGCCGGATTGGATTTCGGTGGTGAAATTCCGCACGATCACCGAGTAATACAGCGGCTTGCCGACAGTGCCGAAGCGCGGCAACAGTCGCACGGCGCTGAAGCGCATCTTGAAGAACCGCGCGAACAACACCGCCACGAGCAACAGTCCAAACAGCAACGTGAACGCCTGATAGGTGACGGACTCCTCCGTGTTGAAGCCCATGAGCGTGGTGACGACGAACGCTCCCGCCAGCATCAACCCCAGGCGCGTGAATCGCCGCAGCACCCAGTGACGCAGGCTGGATGACCAGCGGTAGATGCGGTAGATGAAACGCAAGGTCATGGGAGGCGGCGCGCATTGCGTGTTGGGTTGAGTGGCAGTTGGGCGCACTCATTTGCCCGGCGCAACCCGCGATACGCAACATGAATCTGTTCCACTGCATTCATTGCAACCAGCCGGCATCCGGTCGTCGTCACGCCGGCACTTTGGTTTTCTTGACCACGTCCTCCACCACGCCTCGCGCCGTCTGGCCGGAGAATCGCGCCTGCGGTTCCATCACCACACGATGCGCGATGACCGGCACGGCCAGTTCCTGAATCTGCTCGGGCGTGACAAATTCCAACCCGTCGAACAACGCCAGCGCCTGTGCGGCTTTCATCAGCGCGATGGACGCGCGCGGGCTGGCGCCGAGCTGAACGCCCGCCGCCTTACGCGTGGCAGCGACGAGATCAACGACGTAACGCTTGAGTTCATCGCTCACCCGGACGCTTTGTGCCGCGCGCCGGAGCGCAAGCACGTCCGCAAGCGTGGCGCAAGGTTTCAATTCATCGAGCGGATGATGGTTCGATTGCGCGGCGAGCACGGCCACTTCCTCGGCGGGCTGCACGTAGCCGAGCGTGAATTGCATCGCAAACCGGTCCATCTGCGCTTCGGGCAGCGGATACGTGCCGCGAAACTCGACCGGATTCTGTGTGGCGATGACGAAGAACAGGTCCGCGAGATTGCGACGCTCGCCGTCCACGCTCACCTGCCCTTCACCCATCGCTTCGAGCAGGGCGGATTGGGTGCGCGGCGAGGCGCGGTTGATTTCGTCGGCAAGCAGGATGTTCGTGAACACCGGACCTTCATGGAACTGAAATACCTGTTCACGCTGGTTGAAGATGGCAACGCCGAGGATGTCCGAGGGCAGCAGGTCGGGCGTGAACTGGACGCGCTTGAACCGGGCGTCAATGGAACGCGCAAGCACCTTGGCGAGGGTCGTTTTGCCGGTGCCGGGATAATCCTCCAGCAACACATGGCCGCCGCTGGCGAGCGCGGCGAGCAGTTTGCGTGTTGCGTCCGTCTGGCCCTGCATGACGCGGGCGATGTTGTTGGTGATGTTTTTGTGAACCTCGCGGGCCCTCGTAAGATCAGTCGCAGTCATTTCCTTGTGCGTGGTTGAACACTGGCATCGGATTTTGGTTGCGGCCCAGAGTAGGGAAAACTCCCCGGGGGCGGCGACTTAAATCTGGCGTTGTTTTCTTCGTTTCCAATCGGTGAGCGGTTGGTTAAGTAATGTGGCGTGGAACTCATCATCCGACCTGACAGGGAAGCGGCGGCGACGCTTGTGGCACGAATCGTGGCGAATGAACTGCGTGTGAATCCGAGGCTTGTGCTCGGTCTTGCCACGGGCAGCACGATGGAGGCGGTGTATCGCATCCTTGTTCGGATGCACCGGGATGAAGGTCTGGATTTTTCGCAATGCCAGACGTTCAACCTGGACGAATACGTCGGCCTCGCCGCGTCCGATCCGAATTCATATCACCATTTCATGTTCGAACACCTGTTCCGCCATGTGAACATTGACCTGCGTCGTACGCACCTGCCCAGCGGGCTGGCACAGGATTTGGACGCAGAGTGCCGCCGTTACGAATTGATGATCCAGGATGCGGGCGGGATTGATCTGCAACTGCTCGGCATTGGCGCAGCAGGACACATCGGATTCAACGAACCGTTGTCGGCATTGCGTTCGCGCACCCGCGTAAAGGCGCTTGCCCCGGCGACGCTGAAACAGAACGCCCCGTTCTTCGGAGGCGAAAGCAAAATGCCCCGTCGCGCGCTCACGATGGGCGTGGGAACAATCCTTGAAGCGCGTCGTTGCATCCTGCTGGCCACGGGCGCGAGCAAGGCGGACATCATTGCAAAAGCCGTGGAAGGGCCGATCACGAGCATGGTCACGGCGAGCGCATTGCAATTGCACCCGCGTTGCACGGTGTTCGTGGATGAAGATGCCGCCGGACGTCTGAAGGAAATAGATTACTACCGGTGGATTTTTGAGAACGAACCGGAATGGGAGCCGTATCGTTGACGGCGACCGCGCCCGCAACAAGCGGCAAGCTCACCAAAACGTCGGAAATAACCTGCCGGTTCGCGCCATGAAATCGCGATAGGCATCCCCGTGGACGGTGATCAGATAGGCCTCCTCGTCTTTTGCCTTGATGAGAACGAACGTCAGATGGACGAGCAGCACGGCCACTGAACAGATCGTCGGCAACAACAACACCGCACCGGCAAGCATGACGGTTTGAAAGGCGTAGATCGGATGGCGGATGCGGCGATACGGCCCGGCGGTGATGAGTTCGTTCTTTTCCTTCCGGTTGATGCCGATGCGCCAGGCGTTGCCCATGATGACGTAGCACCAGATTGTCGCCGCATAGCCGGCAACGGTGAGCGCAATGCCTCCCACCAATCCCAACGGATGCAGGCAGGCCGGGTGGATGTTCAAACCGGGCACGTTGAATTTTCCACCGGCGATCAGCGGTTGAACAATCCATGTGACTATGACGAGCATCCATCCGGTCCAGATGAACCGTTCACGCGCATCGCGCGGTTTCAAGTTTGGCGAGCGCCGGATGCGTTTGCGGATGCGGCGGCCCTGGATCAGCACACCGCCCCAGTAGATGAGCGCTCCCGCGCAGACCACGGCCCGTCGCCAGAACAGTTCGTCAACGGGCATCGGGTTGGGCGCGCCGGGCGCGGATGAGGTTTTGCAGTTCAAGCACCCAATGCTTCTTCAGGCTGAACCACACGTCCGCCGCCCAAAGGATGTGCATCGTGTCCGTGTCGAATTTCACGTCCAGCTTCGGCACATCCGGCGACTTGCCGGAAGGCTTGTAATTGTTGATCCACTCTTTCACGGCTTCACTCTTGAGCAGGTGTTTGGTGCGCGGCATCTCGCGGTGCTTGTACTCGGCGGGCAACCAGACGTTGCGGACTTTTGCGCCGCCGTTGGAAGCGTATTCGTTCATCGAGGTGTAGCCAAGCAAATCACCACCAAGCAGATCGTGCTCCTTGCAGAAGCCCGTGAATTCCTCGACGGAACCAGGAATGGAACGCAGCTTGAAGTTCATGTCCCACTGGTTCGGCAACAGCCGCGTGATGCCGCCCGCGCCCACCGCCGTGCAATAGGGAAGCCGCAACCCGACCACAGGTCGTGTCCGGCCCGTGAGCGGATCGGTGATTTCACAACGCGCCTCGCGTTTCCACGTGAGCGGATTCCAGACGTGAAGTTTCGCGTCCGGTCCGCCCGCAAGCCTGTGCAACACCTTTATCGCCTGCATTCCGCCCTGACTGTGACCAACGATCACCGGACGCAACGCCTCGTGCTCGTAATACCACGCAATGCACCCGGCGATCTTGTCCGCATCCTCATAACAACTGAACGTGTAGGTGCCGTCGCCCGGGTTCGTGATGCTGATGCCGGGATAGCCCATGCCCATGAGGAATTCCGAAAACTCCACCATGAAGTATTGCACCGGATGAATGCCGCCGTGGATGTTGATGACGCGCGGCGCGGGACATTGCGCCAGCACGCCACGAATGTCCGCGTCGCTCACGGACACGGGGTTCAGCGCGAGGATTTTTTCCTCAAGTTCGTGCGATGGCTTGAACTCGCGGCGTTCGACATTGTTTTCAATCTGGCTGGCGCGTTCGGCGGAGACGCCGTGACGGTTGTACGTGGCACAGCCGGAAAGCAGGAGCACGGCGGACAAGGCGAATGTTGTGACGACCCGGAACTTCACGCCGCGCTCTCCATCTCTGAAATGTGATCGAACATCCGCGACCGGATGCCTTCCACGTCTGCTTCCGAGTAAACCGTGGAGCGATACGACAATCCTATGTTGGCGTGGTCGCCGACCGTCGTGACGGACAACACCAGTGGCGTGACCGGCCCGGTGGACACGGCGCGAAAGTAATCGAACGCGCCCGAGCCTTCGGGTTGCGGCCAGAGTGTGTTCAAGTTCATGTTCGTCACGCCTCCCCAGAGGGGATAATGCTTTTGGTACAATTTCCGCCGCCGCTCCGTCGAGTAGAAAGACAGGATGCGCCGCGCAAACGCCATCTCCATCGCCGCTCCCAGATAAAGTTTGCCGCGTTTGATGCGTTTGGTCTGCGCCGAAACTTCTCGCGCCAGTCCGCGCAATCCGATCCCCTCTGGCACGGGATGGCTCACCACGAACGAGCCGAGGTACAATCCGAAGCAGCGCTCGCCGGGCAGTTGTGCGTCGCCGCGGGCGTTCACAATACAACCGACCGTAAGCAGGGGACGTTTGGAGGAAGCCTTCCGGAGAGGTGCGATGGATCTGAGCAGCAACGCGAGCAGCACGTCGTTGACCGTGACCTCCCATTGTTTCGATGCGAGCAGAAGTGAACGCAATTGCGCGGGAGACAAAGTGAAAAGCACAAAGCTGTTCGTCGTGTCGTTGGCGTCTTGATAGCGTGCACGGGCTGTTTGACGCAGCGCGCGGATGTGGCCGGGCAGTGCTAACAGCTTTTGAAAAAACACCGCGGGATTTCTCCGTATCAAGCTGTCATCACGTGGCGGATACAGGTTGAGTTGGGTTTTGTCCTCTGCGACCGCCGTGTCGATGTAGGCCTCTGCCAGTCGCCTCAACAAAAAGACAACCGGTTCGGCATCTGCGATGGCGTGGAAATAAACCAGCCCGAGAAAAAATCCGTCGCCATCCGTCACGGCAAAAAATCGAACCGGCTCGAACGGCTTTTCCCAGGCGAACGGTGTGTTCAGCTGCCCGGCGATTTCAGTCTCCAGTGCGCCACGTGGTTCTTTATCGCCGGCGATGATTCTGATCTGAGGGGGAACGTCCCTTCCCTCGTACTGAAAACAGCCGCCGGCCCGATCCAGGGTGAGTCGGGAAAGCCCGAGTGCACGCATCGTGTTGCGCACCACGGTTGAGAGTTGTTTCTCATCCAGTCGCCGGGGCACGCGTGCGACGTGGACCGCGTTGTAGGGATGCAGGTCGTTCCAGTGGAGCATCGTTTCCTGGAAAATGTTCAATCGGCCCTGCATGCGGTCATTGTGGCGGAACTCAAAATCAATTCAACCGGAACCCTGCTGAATGCCTCTGTCATTGACCCGCCGACTTCGCCCGCTACGCTGCCCGTGTGAACAGCGCCCAGGCAAGTGCCGCAAACCTGACCGACACGCAGATGCTGCGTCGTCTGCCGGACTCGCGTTCACCCATCACGTGGCTCGGTCGCTGGTTGCTGGTGCAATTGCTCACCATCCAGGGCATCGGCGCGTTTGCGCTCATCACGCTTGCAGTGTTGATCAAGAAATTCAGGGCCTCGCGCCAGGCCATCGCGCCGATCACCCGGAAACATATCGCCCGGGCAGGGGCGCAGTTGCTGCCCATGTTCCTGTTTGTCTCGGTGGCGCTCGGGCTGGTGGTGATCGGCCAGAGCGTCGCGCTTCAAAGCCGCATCGGCGCCGTGGATTTCGTCGGCAAGATCATGGTGGTGGTGGTGGTGCGGGAACTTGGTCCGCTGCTGACTGCGTTGCTGGTTCTGTCCCGCATCGGCACGGCAAACGTCGTTGAACTTGGCACGGCCCGCGCCATGGGCGAAGTGGAATCGCTCGAAGCGCTCTGCATTGACCCGGTGCATTATCTCGTCGTGCCGCGCGTCATCGGGATGGCCTTGGGTATTTTTTCGCTGACGGTTTATCTCATCATCGGGGCGTTGGTCAGTGGTTACGTCTGGGCGTTCATCCAGGATGTGCCGCTGCTGCCGGGCGATTATTTCGCACAACTGGCAGTCGCGTTGAATTACATGGATTTCGTCCTGCTCGCGCTCAAGACGTGCGGGTTTGGCTTCATCATCGCCGTGGTGACGTGCTATCACGGCCTCGCGCAGCCGTTGCGCATCGAAGAAGTTTCCCGCGCCACCGTGAGCGCCGTGGCGCAGGGAACAATTGCCTGCATCCTTCTGGACGCGCTGTTCATCATCATCTACCTGGCGATCTGATTCGGATGAACACAATCCCCGCGATCCAAATGAGCGACGTCGCCGCCGGCGCGCTCAAGGATGCAGCCATCACCGTTGTCGAACAGGTGAACTGGACGGTGAACGTGGGCGAGTATTGGGTCGTCGGCGCGCCGCAACATTCGGGCAAAAGCGATTTCCTGATGATGACCGGCGGCCTTACCGCGCCGCGTTCGGGCGAATACAGATTTCTCGGCGAAACGATGCCCATCTTTGAGGAGCCGCGCCTGGCACACCGGCTCAAGCTGGGATTTGTTTTTGATGGCGGTCAGTTGTTGAGCGGGCTGACCGTGGCGGAGAACATCGCGCTGCCGTTGCGCTATCATCGGGAACTGTCACCGGAGGAACTTGATGCGCGCGTGGCGGATTTGTTGGAGGCGGCCGATCTCACGGCGTTCGCCGGCCACACACCGGGTCGCATCGGTCGTGCATGGCAGCAACGCGTTGGACTCGCCCGGGCGCTGGCGCTCCAGCCGGAAGTTCTGCTTGTGGACAGTCCACTCACCGGACTGGATGTCCGACACACGAACTGGTGGCTTGGCTTTCTGGACGAACTCGCGCGGGGGCATCGCTGGTGCGGCGGCAGGCCGGTCACGTTGATCGTGACGGCGGATGATTTCCGTCCGTGGCGCGGGCGCGCGAGGCAGTTCGCATGTCTGTCCGAACGGCGGTTGACGGTTCTCGGCGACTGGAC
>CAZFNB010000016.1:0-11231 GCA_964520235.1 uncultured Bifidobacterium sp.
CGACCAGGCCAAAGCCATCGCGGCGTTGAAACGCGAGAACCGCGATCTGAAATTGTATCTCGCCACGCTCATCCGGCTGCTCGTCTCCAAGGGCGTCATCAAGCCCGAGGAGATCGAAACCGTCGTGCGTGCGGTCGAAACTCAAAACTGAACGAAAGGAAAATTATGTTCGCAATGGTTGAGATTGTGTTGCTCCCGCTGCTCCTGTTGATCTTCATCCCGCTGGGCATCGCCATGTTCGCGTTCTGGCTGTGGATGCTGATCCACGCCATCCAGAACAAGGGCTTGAGCGAAGGCGAAAAGGTCGCATGGGTCATCGTCATCGCGCTGGTGCATTTCCTCGGATCGCTGCTCTACTTTTTCATCGGCAGGCCCAAGGCGAAAATGCCACTGGCTGGAAAACCCGCTTGAATCCCGGAGGAAGCAGCCCTGATTCAAACCAGGATGCGCGCCTTTCAAATCGCTCCTGATTCGCCGCGCGGGATTTGCCCAACAAATGTTTGGTTCTGGCAGGCAACCCTCTTTCCTGCTGCCAAAACCGCGCTGCATCCGTTAGGCTTTCGCCATGCACATTGCCGCGCCGTTTCGTTGTCACCGATGGATTGGCGGCTTTGTCGTGATGCTGGCGTTCGGAGCATTCTCCCCCATCAATCATTCACGCGCCGAAATCGTGACGAACGTGGCCCAACTCTCCCGGCTGGCGACGCAGGAGCCGCGGGCGAGCCATTCGATCCGGCTTGAGGGAACAATCCTCTGGAGCGATGTAAAGCAAGGGCGGTTCGTTTTGCACGATGCGTCAGGCGCGGAACAAATCGAACTGGATCTCGCGGGACATTCTCTCGGTCAAGGCGACAGCGCCCGGCTGGATGGCGCGGCAACAATCCAAAAGCGAGGCGAGTCATTTCGCATCGGAATCATCGGCCCTGTCGTCAACAACGATGGCACACATTCGTTCACGGAAAAATCCGGCGGCATTTTTCTTTTGCCAGGCTCACACCCATTCCAACTGGACTGGTTCAACGGCAGCGGACGATCCGGACTGGAACTGGCATACGAGGCGGACGATCTGCCGGTTCAAAAAATCCCGGACGCGGTTCTTCGTCATGCAAACATGGAAACAGCCACAGGCCGGAGCAATCTCGTGAGCGGTATCGAGTGCAAGAGCTACGAGGGCGTCTGGGAAACATTGCCTGACTTTGAGCGGCTGACACCCGTGAAGACCGGCACGACCGCCAATTTCAATCTCTCCGCCAGAACGCGCGACCTGAATGTGGGCCTGCAATTCACCGGCTTCATCGAAATCCCGCGCGCTGGCTTTTACACGTTCCACCTGAAATCCGATGACGGCAGCCGGTTGTTCATCCGTCAGCCTGCGGTTCGCATCACCGTCACGGGTCACGGGACGCCGCCATCACCCGCGCCGATTGCGATAGGACAAAGTCTGCCGTCTGGAAATTCAATCTGGGCCACGGTGGAAGGCCGGGTGGCTTCGGTCAAAAAGCAGGGAGACGGTTTTGAATTGGAACTCAAATCCGGCGAAGCACGCATGAGAGTGACACTCGTTGATTTCAGCGACACATCAGCAGCGCAACTCTTGAACCGGCGCATCCGCGCGACCGGTTTCTGCCAGCCCGTGTTCGCTGCCGATGGAATCAAAGTCGCGGGCGTGTTGCTTGTTCAAAGCGGGAATGAGATTGAGATCATCGAACCGGCGGACGCATCCAGCGCATCCAGCAGGATTCCCGCTGGAGAACAAAAGCTGCCGACATTGACGACTGCGGAACAAGTCCGGGGTTTGAATCGCGAGGACGCGAAGCTGGGCTACCCGCTGAGAATTCGCGGTGTCGTCACCTGCGTCCAGGCGGACAACCAGACTTTTGTCATCCAGGATTCGACCGTCGGACTTTCTGTGATTGATGCTGCGCCACGGCATTTTGATCTGCCTCAAGTTGGAGAGTTCGTGGAGATCGAAGGCAGGACTGGAGACGCTGGCACGGCAAGGGCCGGGACGATCCGCAGGCTGGGCATGGGCAGTCTTCCCGAGCCGTTGCATCCGACGTGGGATCAACTCTTGAACGGCAGTCTGGATTCGCAGTGGGTGGAAATCGCCGGGCTGGTCGAGAGCATCACGCAACGCCCGGGCTGGTCTCGCGTGATGTTGCGAACGCGGTCAGGTGTGCTCAAGGTGGATTTGCGGCGTGGCGGCATCCAGCCTGCGCCCATCGAGCAATATGAAAACGCATCGGTGCGGTTGCGCGGCTGCATGTTCGCGGACTGGCTGCCGGACCTGCGTTTGAAAATCGGACAGATTCGCATGTTCGACGTGAACATCTTTGTGGATCGTTCTGCACCGACGGATTCGTTCTCATTGCCGGTCACAACCACCGCTTCGCTGATGCGCTTTGATCCTGCATTCGACACGTCGCGACAGGTGAAAGTGGCGGGACAGATCGTTTATGTGCGCGACGGTCTGGATTATTTCATGATGGACGGGACGAACGGACTTCGCTTTCGCGCCAAGCAACCGCTGAATCTGGTGGCTGGTGATCTGGTGGAAGCGGTGGGTTTTCCTGAATTGAGCGGGGCCGCGCCTTTTTTGCGCGCTGCGGAGGCCCGGAAGACAGGCCATGCAAAATTGCCCGAGGCAAGAATGCTCGCATCAGGCGATCTGAGCAGCTTGATACACGATTCAACACTGGTGAGAGTCGAAGGCGTGTTGTCGAGTTCGCGCCTGACACCGACAAATCAGGTGCTGGAAATTCAAACCGGTTCGTGGCGGTTCATGGCGCGGTTGCAGAATGAAAACCCGCAACTGAAATCGCTCCGCATCGGCAGCAGGCTGGAACTGACCGGCGTTTATTGCGCACAAGGCGGCTATCAGGCTTTGGGCGCGGACATCATTCCGCTCGATCTGCTGGTCAATTCGTCTGCGGACATCAAAGTGCTGGCGCAACCGCCCTGGTGGACGCTGCGAAGATTGCTGGTCGTGGTCGGGTTGCTGGCTGTCGCGCTGGCGATCACCGTGCTGTGGATCACGCAGCTTCATCGCAAGGTCGAGCAACGCACCGCCGAACTCGGCACACAGATACAGGCGCGGCAACAGATCGAGAATCAACGGACGATGGAACAGGAACGCACGCGCATCGCGCAGGATCTGCATGATGAACTCGGCTCGGGCATCACGGAGATCAGCATGTTGGCCGCGCGCGCGAAAAATTCCACCGCGCCCGACGAAAACCGCTCGCGCCATCTGGAACAGGTGAACCAGCGCGCCCGCGAAATGGTCACGACACTCGATGAAATCGTCTGGGCGATGAACCCGCGCCATGATTCGCTGGCTTCGCTGGTCAGTTATTTTTCACTCTACGCCGACCGCTTCCTGAAACTGGCCGGCATCAACTGGCAGCTTGAAAATCCGACGCAAAACTCCGACCACGAGATCAATTCGCGACTGCGCCATCAATTGTTTCTCGTCTTCAAGGAAGCGTTGACCAATGTCGTCCGCCACTCCAATGCCACGGAAGTGCGATTGAACATTCTGACCGCGCAAAATGAATTGCGCATCGCCGTCGCCGACAATGGATGCGGCCTGCCGGCCGGAAACCGTTCGGAGGAAATGAACGGCGTCGCCAACATGCGCCAGCGCATCGAACGATTGCGGGGGCAGTTTGAAATCAAGAGCGAAGCCGGTCGCGGCACCGTTGTGCGCGTGTCCGTTCCATTGAATTGAATCATGACCAAGATCGCCATTGTCGAAGACAGCAAGGTCATTCGTGAAAGTTTGACCGAGTTCGTCCATGCCGACCCGGAGTTTTCCTGCGTCTGTGCCTGCGCAAGCGCCGAGGACGCTTTGAAACAGATTCCAAAGCACACGCCGGACATCGTGCTGATGGATATTCAACTGCCGAATCTCTCCGGCATTGAATGCACCGCCAGACTGAAACAGCTTCTGCCCACGGTTCAAATCATCATGGTCACGGTGTACGAAGACACCGAACGCATCTTCAAGGCACTGCGGGCGGGCGCGTGCGGTTACCTGCTGAAACGTTGCACGCCGGAGGAACTGATCGCCGCCGTGCGCGAAGTCCGGCAAGGCGGCGCGCCGATGTCCCGCGAAATCGCCCGCAAGATCATCGTTTCATTCCAGGAGCCTGTGACGGCGGCGGCAGAAGTTGAAGACCTTTCCGCCCGCGAACGCGAGATTTTGGAACTGCTCGCCGGCGGTCACTCGAACAAGGAGATTGCCCGGCGACTAAGCCTGACCGAAGGCACGGTGCGCTGGCATCTCTGGCACGTCTATAACAAGCTTCACGTCCGATCGCGTACCGAGGCGGTGCTCAAATTTCAAGCTGCCCGTTCGATTTGAACTCATGCCGTTTTGCACATTTTTTGCGATGCGCACCTGAAATCTGATTGAAAACTCCCCTGCTCCGCCGCAAACTTCAGCCATGAGCAAGTCTGTTTTTACCGGGCCGGTTTACGTGGTGCGCGATAACATTGACACCGACCAGATCATCTCCGCGCAATACCTGAATCTCGTGCCCACCATCGCCGAGGAATACGAGAAACTCGGCAGCTACGCCCTCGACGGCCTGCCTGCCTCGCTTTATCCGACCCGTTACGTCGAAGCCGGCCAGCTCGACAGCAAGTATCCGATCGTCGTCGCCGGGAAAAACTTTGGCTGCGGCAGTTCCCGCGAACATGCGCCAATTGCGATGGGCTCGGCGAATTGCGAAGTCGTGCTCGCGGAAAGTTTCGCGCGCATCTTCTTCCGCAACTGCGTCGCCACCGGCGAACTGTATCCCTGCGAAATCACCGAGCGCCTCTGCGATGTGCTCAAGACCGGCGACGTCGTGACCGTGGACCTCGACAAAGCCACCGTGACCGTGCAAGCCACCGGCAAGGTGTATTCCTTCAAGCAACTCGGCGACGTGCGCCCCGTGGTGGACGCGGGAGGCATCTTCAATTACGCCCGCAACACCGGCATGATTGCCAAGTAGCATTCACGAATTGCTCAATACTGCCAATTTGTGCTAGTTTGCCGCCATGAGCGCGAACCAAGTGATTGAGGAAATCAAGCACCTGACGCCCGACGAGCAGGCGGAGGTCATCCGGTTTGCGTTCCAGCTTGCGCGCAAACGCCAGCTTACGGGCGAAGAACTCGGCGAACTGGCCAGGCAGATGGTGGAGGCAAAAGACCCGGCAGCAGCCAGCCAGTTGCGGGAAGAAATTGTACGTGGATTTTACGGCGGCGAACCTCATGCCTAAAGTTCGCCGCACGAAATTGCCCGAGGTATTGCTCCGGCATCTTTTGCTGCGAGTGCGTGAACGTGAAATTCCCAATGATCAAATCATCCTGTTAGCGCAATGGCTGGACGCGCAACCTGAAGTCCCCGATGGACGTTGGTTCAAAAAATTTCCCGGAATGACCGTTTGCGGTGAAGGCGAGATGATCAAAACTTTTCTTCAATCCGGCCAACTGCCCGACGGACAGGAAATCTAGCTTGTGATGAAGTTGAACCTGCTTCCCTACCCCCGCTCAATCAAACGGCTGGCAGGAATTTTTGTTTTACCGAAAGCGCAACCATTCGCCGCCATCACGTTCGTCCGCAGCATCCAAGCCCCCGATCATCCCGAAGGCTACACGCTGACAATTAACCGCAAGGGCGTGCGGGTCGAGTATCGCGAAACTGGCGGCTTGCACGCCGCCGGAGCAACGCTCCGCCAATTGATTCGCGAATACGGTCGCCGCCTGCCCTGCCTCAAGATTCGCGACTGGCCGGATTTCTCCCGCCGCGGCGTGATGCTGGACATCTCGCGCGGGCGTGTTCCGAAGCTGGAAACGCTGCTCGATCTCGTCGAGCGGCTGGCCGATTTCAAGATCAACGAGTTCCAACTCTACACCGAACACACCTTCGCGTATCGCCGCTACAAATCCGTCTGGCAAAGCTGGGGTGCGCTCACTGCGGCAGAAATTCGCAAACTGGATGCACGCTGTCGCGAACTTGGCATTGATCTTGTGCCGAATCAAAACTCCTTCGGCCACCTCCGCTATTTCCTCGAACATCCCAAGTTCAAGAAGCTGGCGGAGATTTCAAAGCCGTACGAAGGTTCGACTGGTGATTTTCTTCGCTTTCCAACGACACTCGCTCCGAACAATCCCGGCACGATCAAATTCATCCGCGAGCTTTACGACGAGTTGCTCCCGAACTTCTCCAGCAAGTTCCTGAACGTTGGTTGCGATGAGACGTGGGATTTGGGACGCGGCCAGAGCAAGAAACTCTGCGAGCGACGCGGCAAAGGTCGTGTGTACGTGGATTTTTTGAAACAGATTCACCGTGAAGCATCGAAGCGCGGACGACGGATGATGTTTTGGGGCGACATCATTTTGAAGCATCCCCAGCTCATCCCTGATCTGCCCAAAGATGCCGTCGCGCTCAACTGGGGTTACGAGATCAATCATCCGTTCGAAAAGGAAACAGCGACATTCGCCAGGCTGCCGATCCCGTTCTACGTCTGCCCGGGCACCGCGACGTGGATGACGTTGATCGGGCGACACGACACAGCATTTGAAAATTTACGTCTTGCCGCCCGGGCCGGACGAAAGCACGGCGCGCTGGGGTTTCTCAACACCGATTGGGGCGACGGCGGTCATCCGCAGCCGCTCGCCGTGAGCTGGCCGCTTTACGTCATCGGTGCGGCGCAATCCTGGTGCGGTAATACGTCCGACGAAAAGCTTCTTGTGCCGGTGTTAAGCCGTGACGTTTACAATGATCCGACGCAGCGTACAGCCAGGGCCGCCATCGCACTCGGGTTTGCTCATCGCAAGCTTGGTTATCTCGAGTCCAATGTGACGCCTCTTGGAACAGTCATCGCCGCGCCGCAACCGGAGACTCGCGAGCTGTTTTGTCGCAGCGGGTTGAAGTATTACGCTCGCATCAAGCCAAAGAACCTTCGCGCCGCGCTTGCTGAGGTTGAAAAGCAATACGCTGTTCTTTCCAAATCAAAACCGGCATCGAAAGCGGGCAAGATTTTGAGGCAGGAACTTCAGCTCGCGGCGCGGATGGCGATGGAGTCATGCCATATCATGCTCTGGCAACAGGCGCTGGCCGCCGGAAAATCAGCCGTGGCAAAAAAGCTGGCGCAACGCGGCATCTCCGCATTGCGCCGGTTGGAAAAAGAATTCAAAGCTTATTGGCCGTCGCGCAACAAAGCGACGACGGCCAGGTGTTCGCCATTTCTGAGTTGGCGGATGGAAGATTATCGGCGCGGCAAACTGCATTTCCCGCCGGAAGTCGCGCAGCTTGCAAAAGCAAAGACCTACGCGGCGGAATGATCAAAATGCCGGGATCACTTCAATCTTCTTGCCCGGTGTGGCGACAATGTCGTCACCCTTCGCCCAAACGGTGTCGTTGATCAACAGCTTGAACTGCACCTTGTCCGTCGTGGGCACAATCAACCGCCACGTCTTGGAGTCCACGTTCTCCAGAGGCGTGCCGCGTTCCCATGAAAGACCCGCGCCCTGGCCGCGAACGAAGAGATTATTGCCGAAGCCCACGTCAATCCTTGCTTCGATGGTGGTGGTGTTTGAGGGTTTCGCAGTCGTTTTGACGGCTGCGGTTCCGGTCGCCGTCGAGACGGCTTTCTTGATGGATTTTTTCATTTGATTCACGAGTTTCATTTTCAGTTCTGTTGTTTATCGCCCATTTCGGCAAACACACATCTCGCCTGATGACAGATGGGAAACAACGTGCTTCAGCGTGATAAAAAGCTTCGACCATGCCAAAGCAGCCTGTCATGGGAGTTCGCAATCACGGGAAGTGTGACTGCCGGACGCCAAGAGACTTGCAAATCCGGCGCACCCTGTCAATTGAACTTCAAACGGCGCTGCTGTCCTGATTTTGCCGATGAACCGGCTTTGACCGCTTCAAGATGAAGCACCATCAGACACAGAATCCTGATACGTGCCCGCCGAAGCAATCACAACGCTCCAAAACCGTGTTTCAACCTTAAATTCGCGGCGAAGCTTTTTATTGAATCGCCCGCTCCACAAGGTTATCACTTTCCGTCCATGATTAAGGCTTTGCTCATGTTGATCCGTCCAGTCTCGACGTGGAACGGGATCACCGAAAACAACCGCAGCGTGGCGATGGTTCTCCTGATCTTTTTGCTGCCGCTGTTGTTGCTAACGTCAGTTTTGGAGGGCTACGGTCTGGTCCACTTCGGTAAATATCAGTCTGTTCCCATGTCTGTGCTGAAAAAATACACCGTGCAGGAGGCGGTCGTGTTTGAAACCGGCCACACGATGTTGCTGGCGGCAGCGGTGTTCATCATCGCAACCGCAGCCCGGGCTTTCAGCCAGACGTTTCACACTCGAAATAATTTTCAACAAGCTTTCAACGCCGTTGCCTACGGCTTCGCACCGCTGCTGTCACTCCGGCTGCTTGATGGTCTTTCATCCATCAACGGATGGGTCGCGTGGGGAATCGGTCTCGCCCTGACACTCGCAGTGCTCTACCACGGGCTGCCGTGCATCCTCAGGCCGGATCCGCCTCACGCCTTCGGATTGTATTTCAACACGTGCGTGACCGTGATTGTCGCGACAGGTTTGTTGCGGCTGGTCGTCGTTTATTTGTGGGAGGGAAGACTCAAGGGACTGAGCGAACTCATTTCTTCCGCAGCCGCAAAACTGCCTTCCTGATTACCCACCCGCTCGAGCGCAAGGCGGCTTCCGCCTCGGAACGCTCCACGCCCGCGAGTTCGGAAACAATCCGCGCCGCACGGTCGCGTAACTTCACATTGCCCGGCAAAACATCCACCATCAGGTTGCCCATCACCTTGCCGGCGCGCACCATTGCCAGCGTTGTCAGGATGTTCAGAATCAACTTCGTCGCCGTACCGCATTTCAATCGTGTTGAACCCGTCAAAACTTCCGGGCCAAGGTCGGGGGCGATGACGATGCCCGGGCGCAGCCGGCGCGGAATGTCGAGATGCGGATTGAAACAAATGAGAATTGTCGCTGCGCCCCGCCGCTTCGCCTCCCCCAGCGCGCCCCAAACATACGGGGTTGTCCCGCTGGCCGCGATTCCGACAACGACATCGCTTTGGGTGATTCGACGGGCGCGCACCTCACGCGCCGCCGCCGCCGCGTCATCCTCTGCGCCTTCAACCGCGCGCCGCAAAGCGACATCACCACCTGCGATGACACCCTGCACCATCTGCGGATCAGCTCGAAACGTCGGCGGACATTCGCTCGCATCCAACACTCCGAGCCGTCCGCTTGTTCCAGCGCCGAAGTAAAACAATCTTCCGCCGCGCGCGAAGGCTTTTGCCACCAGATTCACCGCCCGTGCAAGCAATCTTCGCTTTGCCAGCAACACGCGCGTCACTTTGGCTTCCTCCGTGAGCATCAGTCTGACCGCGTCTTCCGCGCGCATCCGGTCGAGATTCATCGAGCGTGGATTCCGTTTCTCCGTGGGAGAAAGCGTGGCGGAGCGGACAATGGAATGTTTTGAACTGGCGCGCATGACCAAGACTATTTCGATTTCGTCCCCGCGTTCAATGACAGAACGTGCCCGGATACCAAGGTTAAAACATACGCAAAAATTCGGCGTGGTTCTCTCATTAGCACCCGGCTTCAGCCGGGTGTCTGTGATGGAGGGAAGACGAAAGCCGCTTCAGCGGCTTCTTTACTGGTGGAGAAAGCTGTTGAAACAGCTTTCTCATTCTCGTTCCACCCACACCGGGCTAAAGCCCGGTGCTAATGAAACGAGGTATGCATCAGCCCTGGCCCGAACACATTTGCGGCTGGACAGGGCGTGCGGTTGCCAAGTAAGAAAATCCCGAACCCAACCACTCACCATGAACCGTGATTACAAAAAGTTTCCCGAAGACGACAATGGCGAAGTGTTGTGGAAACTCCGCTGCGCCGGCGACGCCCTCACCGCCCCGCGCGAGATTGATTTCGACGCCGTGTTTCCCACAAAGAAAGTCGCAGAGCAGTTCGCCGATCTGTTCCGCAAAGACCACCGCATTGACCTGGAACAGCTCGACAAGGATTCGCGCGGCGATGACGGCCTCGACTGGCACGTCATCGTTTATCTCGACGAAGTGCCGACGCACGAGCGCATCTGCGAGTTTGAAGCGCTGATGGAAAACCGCGCGACGAAGCTGGGCGGACGCACATGGGGTTGGTCTGCCAACTTCGTGCCCTCCGCCGACCCGATCCCCGAGGACATCTGGTGGCAATACACGGCTGGCTACGAAGACAATCTTCCCGGCTCGATCCGCATCAACCTCGCCTTGAAAGACCACGCGCCGGTGAAAGGATTTCCAAAGCTGGTCATCGCCCGCACCGGCTACGAGTCCAATCCGGAAACGCCCGAGAACAAACTGCCGTCAACGGAGGAACTTGATCTTCTACACAGCATCAGCGAGCAGCGGGTGGCGTTGATCACGTCCAATTGCGAGGCGATCTACATCGGTGGATTCCTCTGCAACAACTGGCAGGAGGATTTTTTCTACGCCACAGATGTGAAAGGACTCGAAGCAGCGGTGAAGAAGTTTCATCAGGCGGAATGTCCGGGACGGAAGACTTCCTTCAGCACTCACGACGACCCGAAGTGGAAACATTATCTCGAATTTCTCTATCCCAACGAGGCGACGATCAAGTTCTACAAAAAGGATCTCAAGAAACTGGGCGTGCTTTGAGGCGCACATCCTCTGCATTTTTTTGACCGGGGTTCGTGATGGAAAACGCGCGCGACAACTGCCATCATGCGCCCATGACCGAACTGGAACGGAACATCCACGCTTCATTGGTGCAGCTCGAGGAATCCATCGCAGCGATGCGCGGGCCCGGCCCGAAACCAAACCTGCTGCCGATCTTCGAAAAGATTGACGGCCTTGCCCAGCAGTTGCCGGCCAGCACTCCGCGCGATTTGCTGCATTATCTCCAGAAGAAGAGTTATCAGAAGGCGCGCCTGTTCCTTGAAGGCCGCGACGCGGAAAATAAACACGGAAACTGCGGCCATGTTTGACGACACCATCGCCGCCATCGCCACGCCGCTCGGCGAGGGCGGACTGGCCGTCATCCGCATCTCCGGCAAGGATGCGCTCGCCGTGGCTGACAAATGCTTCCAACCCACCGGCAATCATTCCGCCAGACCGACACAAGCCGCGAGCCACACAATCCATTACGGAAACATCCTGCGCGGCGGACAGCAGGTGGA
>CAZFNB010000017.1:0-11147 GCA_964520235.1 uncultured Bifidobacterium sp.
GAAGATGTGCGAGTTCTCGGCGATTTCCTTCGTCGGATAGCTCGCGTTGTCCACGAGAATTTCCTGCGCGGTGATGTAAATGCGCACGGCGGCCTTGAAACGCTCGATGTCGAACGTGCCGTCCTCGCGCTTGAATTTCATCAGGTTCAGCGACGCGAGATTGCAGGCGGTGTTGTTGAGGAAAACATATTCGCTGCACGGATTCGTCGAATGGATCGGCTCAGTGCCTTTGCAGGTGTGCCACTTGTCAATCGCGCCGTCGTATTGCAGGCCGGGGTCGCCGCAAATCCACGTGCCCTCGGCGATCTTGTTGAGCAGCTTGCTTGCGTCTTTCTTTTCGAGCGGCTTCTGGGTCGTGATGGCGCGCGTCCACCATTCCTTGCCCGTCGTGGCAGCGGTCATGAACTCGTCACTCACGCGGACGGAAAGATTTTCGTTCTGATACATCACGCTGCCGTAAGCATCGCCGTTGTAAGAACCGTCATAGCCTTGCTCGATCAATGCCCACGCCTTCTTTTCCTCCTTCTGCTTGGCGTCAATGAATTCCTCGATGTCGCCATGCCAGTCGCGGAGCGTATTCATCTTCGCAGCGCGACGGGTTTTGCCGCCGGATTTCACAACGTTGGCGACCTGATCGTAAACTTTCAGGAACGACAATGGCCCGCTGGGGCGACCACCACCGCTGAGTTTCTCGCGGCTTGAACGAAGCGGCGTCAGATCCGTGCCCGTGCCCGAACCAAACTTGAAGAGCATGGCTTCGGCAGATGCGAGGCGCATGATGTCTTCCATGTTGTCTTTGACGGACTGGATGAAGCACGCGCTGCCCTGCGGATATTCGTATTGCGTGTTGGCGCGTTCGGCCTCGCGGGTCTTGCGATTGAAATACCAGTTGCCCTTGGCTGACTTGTCGCCGATGCCGTACTCGTGATGCAGGCCGACGTTGAACCACACCGGCGAATTGAACGCGCCGTATTGGTTCAGGCAAAGCCAGGTCAGTTCCTGATAAAACACTTCGCCGTCCGCCTTGCTGAAATAACCATCCTTCACGCCCCAGTCCGCCATCGTGCGCGTGATGCGATGGATGAGTTGGCGAACGGAAGTTTCGCGCTCGCTGGTGTTCTGTTCGCCGTAAAAATATTTCGACACGACAACCTTCGTCGCGAGCACCGACCACGACTTCGGCACTTCGACGTTTTCCTGCTTAAAGATGACCTTGCCGGAATCGTCGGTGATCTCGGCGGTGCGACGATCCCATTCGATCTGATCGAACGGATTCACCTTCGCATCGCTGAAGACGCGCTGAATGCGCAGGGACTTTTTCTGAGCAATTGCCGCAGGTTTTGTGGCTGTGGCGCGCGTGGCAGTGACGGTGGCCGGACGACGGCGGGACTGGCCCGCAGGCTGGGTCAAAACATCTTCTCTTGCATCAATCATGACTTATCCTTTTCGCAAATTGTTAAAGCGTTAAAAATCCGTTCAAGGCAATAGCCGTCCCGACGAGAAACTGCG
The DNA here is from genome assembly GCA_964520235.1 of uncultured Bifidobacterium sp. Taxonomy (GTDB): domain Bacteria; phylum Verrucomicrobiota; class Verrucomicrobiia; order Limisphaerales; family JADLHS01; genus JADLHS01. Next base: position 1,510 of record CAZFNB010000017.1, read on the forward strand.
GAAACATGCTAAAAACCTCGAAAAAACTGTTTTTACCGACCGAGTGTGAACCCCCAATTAGTTGGGGAACGTGTGACATGTTGCTACCACGGATTGTGCTGCTCAAGATTTTTCTGAAAAAATTTTCTCAGAAAGATATTCTCCGAACAGCAGTTTAGAAAACTTGCTGAAATGCGCTGCGAGTCGATGGATTTTCAAAGTTATTCACTTCGGGGAATAAGTTTGATGGAAGCAAGAATTCAAAATTGTTTTCCAACACGGACTCTGAAATGGATTTTGAGCGGTTGAACGTTCGTGGAATGGTGTTTTCAAACAAGGATTGCGCGGGATCGTATCGGTGAAAAACATTTTCCCTCGCGCGTGGTCATTCTGCGCGGCTAAACTGGGCGCGTGATTCGCAACATAATCTTCGATTGGTCGGGCACGCTGGTGGACGATCTTCCTGCGGTGTGGGAGGCGACGAATCACGTTTTGACTCAGGCGCAGCGGCCGGAACTGACGCTGGAACAATTTCGGGCGGAATTTTGCCTGCCGTTCACAATATTTTACGACAAGCACACGCCACACATCCCGTTGCCGCAATTGGAGGAGTGGTTTCATGGACGTTTCCGCCAGGTGCAATCATCGGTTTGTGCGCTGCCCCATGCGCGCGAGTTTCTGGAATTTTGTCGCACACACAAGATGCGGACTTTTTTGTTGAGCACGGTTGCTGAAGATCATTTCGAGGTTCAAAAGCGCGCCAGCGGCTTCGGTGATTTTCTCGACAAGCCCTACATCGGTGTCTGGGATAAACGGGAAAAAATCCACGAAATCCTCGCCGAAAATAAATTGCGTCCGGATGAAACGTTATTCATCGGCGACATGCAGCACGACATCGAAACAGCGCGGCACGGTGGCATTCATTCTTGCGCTGTGCTAACGGGCTACAACACTCTTGATCAATTGCGCGCGGCGCAACCGGACGTGATCTGTGAGCACCTTGGCGAGTTGCGGGAGATTCTCACGCAGAATGGACTCCATCTCAAACCGCCAATGAAGAAGTTCGAGGAAGCGCATCCACCCGTCGTCACGGTCGGTGCGCTCATTTTCAATTCGCGGGACGAGGTGCTGATGGTTCGTACGCACAAGTGGTCCAATCTTTGGGGCATCCCTGGTGGCAAGGTGAAGTGGGGTGAAACCTCGGAGGATGCCTTGCGCCGGGAAATCAAGGAAGAGACAAACCTGGACGTAAAGGATGTTCGTTTTGTGCTCGTGCAGGACTGCATCCATTCCAGGGAATTTTATCGTGACGCACATTTTGTTTTGTTGAACTACACCTGCCGTAGCGCGGGTGCGGAGAACGTGAAATTGAACCACGAAGCGCAGGAATTTCGCTGGGTGAAAACCGCCGAAGCGCTCAACATGAGCATCAATCATCCGACGAGGATTTTGCTTGAGGCGGTTGTAAAAGGGATTTGAGGAGATCAAACAATGTCAAAGATCAGCATAGTTGACCTGGAGGTCTTTTATTCTGTGGGAGTGGCCGACGAAGAGCGCGCCAAACCTCAACGTCTGCTCATCAGCGCGGAAATGAATTATGACTTTTCCTCCGCTGCTGCGTCAGATCGCATCACCAAGACGATTGATTATTTTCAAGTCTCACAACGCATCATTGAATTCGGGAAGGAGCGGAGCTGGAAATTGATCGAGCGTGTGGCAACCGAGATCGCTGATTTGATCCTTTCCGAGTTTCAGCCCGTGTCTGCAACGGTGACGGTGAAGAAATTTCCGATCCCTCAGGCAAGCCACGTGGCTGTGAGTCTGACCAAAACCCGTTCCGGCACCGGGATGATCAAGCGCGCGGGGTGGGGTATCCCGTGATGTAGGTTTCCAACTGCTCGATGGCCGAGTTTTGGGCGGAGATGATGCTGTTGACGAGGTCGCCGATGGACACGACTCCAAGAATTTTCTGACCGTCCAGCACCGGCAGATGTCGCACGCGATGTTCCGTCATCAACTTCATGCAATCTTCGATCGTGTTTGCAGGTGAAACCGAAACCACGCGGCCCGACAAAATTTCCTTCACCAAGGTGTCCTTGGACGAACGTCCCAATAACGCCACCTTCCGTGTGTAATCGCGTTCGGAAAGGATGCCGACCAGCCGTTCCCCTTTTGTGACAAGCAACGCGCCCACGTTTTTTTCAGCCATCATCTGGATGGCTTGAAACACTGTGGCTTCGGGTGCGACCGTCCAGACAGCGTTGCCTTTGTTGCTGAGAATTTCGCGGATTTGAAGTGAGTGGGTCATGGAATGCTCCGTGGGTTGGTGCTGGATTGCGGGAGAGTCGGGAGACTGCAAAACCCCCGGCCCCCGGTTTGCCGCCGAAGGTTCGTGTTGAACGCACAGGTCTGTTTCATGTCGGTTGCACAGACAGCGACTTCTGGCAAACGCTAGCACACGCCTCCCGTTTGTGAACAGTAAAAATCTTTACGGAGTGCTGCGTGCGTAATCCACATGACTGGCCGGCGCATCAGCGCGCATTTCGACTCGCCGCCCGCCGTGCAAAAACACATCCTAGCCGTGTGCATCTGGCGCATTTGAGACTCCGTGACTTCCGCAATTACCAGCGGTTGGATGCGGACTTTTCGCCGGGCTTTCACCTGTTGCTCGGCGACAACGCGCAGGGGAAGACAAACATCCTCGAAGCCGTTTATCTCATGGCCACGCTCCGCTCGTTCCGCGGTGTCGGCGGCGCGCAGATGATTCGTCACGGGCAGAAGGGCTACTTCGTTGGTGGAAAAGTCGTCGGCCAGACCGCACACGAAATCAAAATGTTCTGGTCGCCGCGCGAACGGAATCTTCAACTCGACAATCGCCCGGTGAAAAAACTTGGGGACTACCTTGGCGCGTTGCGCACCGTGGTTTTTTGTACGGAAGACCTGCAACTTGTCAAAGGCACGGGCCGCACGCGGCGGCGCTTCATGGATTTGCTGCTCTCGCAGACGCAGCCGGGCTACCTCGCATTGCTCCAGCGTTACATGCACGCCGTGCGTTCCCGCAATGCGTTGCTCAAGCAATTCGCTCCTGACCCGCAACTGCTTGACAGTTTTTCCGCTGAACTTGTCAAACTCGGTGACGAAATCATCCGACACCGGCGCGAGTTGATTCCCAGGCTGTCGCCGCTCGCGCGTCTTGCCTACCGTCGCATTTCCAATGATGCCGAAGAGCTTCGCATTGCATATCAACCGAGCGTGAAAAATGATTTTGCGGTGGAGCTGGCGCAGATGCGCGACCGTGAACGCCGATTCCGCGCCACGCTCCTTGGTCCGCACCGTGACGATCTGCAACTGTTGCTTAACGAGAAATCCGCCGCGCAATTTGGCAGCGAAGGCCAGAAGCGCACGCTGGCCATCGCGTTGAAGATGGCGCAGGCCGAATATCTCGCGGGCATCCACGGCAGCGCGCCGATTCTGCTGATTGACGACGTGATGGGCGAACTGGACGTGAAGCGCCGGAGCGGTTTGCTGCCCCTGCTCGAACGCGCCCGCGAAACCAGCGGCCAGGTGTTCATGACCTGCACGGAGGAAAACTGGCCGCGTGAACTGGGCAGGGAATTGTTTCGCTGGCGCGTTGTGAATGGCGTGTTGCAGCCCATGGAAAGGCAAGGATAGCAGGCTGCTATTGCGTCTGTTGCTTTGCTGCCTCCGCCTTCTTCGCTTTCGCCGCGTCGGTGTAAGCTTTGTAAAGTTTCTTCCAATCACGTCCGTTGGAGTTCAGGTATTGCTCGGACCTGGTCTTGTAGATTTCAAAGATGGCGGAAATCTGGTTCATGTTCTTGTAATCCACGGATTCTTCACGCGCCTGTTTGAGAAATCCAAGAATTGTCTTTTCCTCTTCAGGCGTCAGGTCCGGCACGATGGCTTTGTAACCTTTCATCGTGAACTCAACCTTGCCCACCGTGTATTTGTCCAAAACCGCCTCGACCTGTTCTTCGGTCAGGTCATTGCGCAAGCCCGTCATCAAATTTTTATGGACGGATTTGGGGATTGCTGAGTTTGCGATCATCTGGCGGTCAAGCTGGCTGAGTGGTTTGCCGGTGACGGGATTGATGCCCTCGGGCACGGTTGAGTAAGGATGATCGTTGTGCCAGTCGCGGATGGTCTTGAGATGCGTGGCGACAACTTCGCTGACGCGCGCTGCTTTTGCGCTGTCCTCAAGTTTGAGCGAGCCGATCCACTCGGCGGCCTTCTTTTCGTTGTCCGCATCAGATTTTGCCCTGGCTGCCGCGGCTTTTGCATCAGCTTCGGCGGGCGCGGTGGTTGGGGGCTGATTCTGGCCGGAGGCCGTGTTTGAAATTGAAATGGCCCCGGATGCAAACACGACGGCGAGCAGGATGGATGTGAATGATGATTGTTTCATGCTTGCGGGATTTGAAGCAAGGTTTGTGCGATTATTCATTTTGCCATGCACATTCAACCACCGTTAGCATGGCCCGGCTCTTCAAAAATCTGATTATCCAAGTGTTGGATGGCGTCATAGAAGCGGCTGCGGACTGAAACAATGAGATTTGAATTCGCAAATACGGGATGCATGGGGTTGGCCGGTGTGTTGTTGTTGACCTCGTGCGGAGGGGAATCCAAGCCGAAGGCTGCGATGGAAAAGGACATTGCAGCGCGGCAGGTTCGCGTCGCGCACGCCGAGTTGCGTCCGATGGAGCGCGTCCTGCATGTCGTCGGCACGCTTGCCGCGCGCGAGGAGGCAACCGTTGCCGCGCAGGTCGCCGGGCAACTGGAAAAAAACCTCGTGGACCTCGGCGACGGTGTCAAAGCCGGGCAGGAACTCGCGCTCATAGACACGACTTCGTACGAAGCTCTTGCGGCTGCTTCCGCCGCCAATCTCGCCCGCGCCAACGCCAGCGCCGCCAACGCCGCCCAAAACCTCAAGCGTACCCAGGAATTGCAGCGCGACAAGATTGCCAGCACCAGCGACCTTGATGCCGCTGTGGCTGACGCTGCGCGCACTCGTGCTGAAGTCAAGGCTGCCGAGGCGAATGACGCCGTTGTCCGGCTCAATCTAGATCGCTCGCGTGTGAAGTCACCCTTTGATGGCGTCGTCGCGGAACGTATTGCTTCCGCCGGAGATTATCTCGCCGTCGGATCTCCGATTGTACGACTGGTGCAAACCGATCCTTTGCGGTTGCGGCTCGAAGTGCCGGAACGCGAATCGGTTTTTGTGCGCGTGGGGCAGGGGGTGCGCGTTACGGTTGAAGGTGACACAAATGTTTATCGTGGACGGCTCATGCGCATCGCTCCCGCCATCCGACCCGACAATCGCATGTTGCAGGTTGAAGCCGACGTACCGAATCCCGGCGGATTGCGCGCCGGACTTTTTGCGCGCGCAGTCGTCGTCGTGACCGAGCGTGATGAAACTGTGAGCGTTCCTGCCGATGCGCTTGTCACATTCGCCGGCCTGGAAAAAGTCGTGCTGGTCAAAGACGGCAAGGCGGCGGAGAAAAATGTGATGACCGGACGGCGCGAGAGTGGCTGGGTTGAAGTTCTTTCCGGCTTGAAAGCAGGCGATCCGGTTGTTCTCAGTCCTGCGGGAATTCGGACAGGCCAGCCGCTGGTTGTGACCGATACGCAACCGTCCCGGGTCACAGCGCAAACCAACGTCGCTCGTTGAAGCAAGCCCTGATGCAAAAACTCGCTGAAATCTGCATCCGTCGTCCGGTTTTTGCGATGATGATTGTGCTGTCGCTTGTCGTTGTCGGTGCGGCGGGTTACATGAATCTCGGCGTGGATCGTTTTCCATCCGTGGACATTCCGGTTGTCCGCATCAACGCGCGCCTTGCAGGGGCTTCACCCGCCGAGATGGAATCGCAGGTTTCTCAACCCATCGAGGAAGTCGTCAACACGATTGAGGGCATTGACGAATTGCGTTCTGTGAACGGTGCGGGCAACACGTTCGTTGTCGCCACGTTCAATTTGAACCGGGACATTGACGTTGCCGCGCAGGACGTGCGCGATCGCGTGGCAACGGTGGTGCGCGAACTGCCGCGCGACATGGACCCGCCCACGATTTCAAAATCCGACACCGACCAGCAGCCGATTCTTTCCATCACGGTTTCCGGCCCGCGGCCGCGCCGCGAACTCACCGAGATCGCGGACAAGATCATCAAGACGCAGATCGAACGTTCACCGGGTGTTGGAGAAGTGAACGTCATCGGTGGTCTCGAACGCGCCATCAACATCTGGGTGGATGCCGACCGGCTTGCGGCCTACCAGATTCCCGTCACCGCCGTGCGTGATGCGGTTGACAGGCAGAACGCGAACACTCCCGGTGGCAACGTCACCACGGCGCAACGCGAGCAAACCTTGCGCACGATGGGGCGTCTTGACGATGCAAAAGCGTTCAACGAACTCGTTGTCGCAACCCGCAACGGTTCGCCCATCCGCATCCGCGATGTTGGCCGGGCCGAGGACGGCACCAAGGAAGAGCGTTCATTGTCGCGGTTGAACGGCCAGGTCAATGTGACGCTAGATATTGTGCGGCAGTCCGGTGCGAACACCGTGGCCGTGATTGAAGGCGTGAAACAAAGATTGGAGGCGTTGAAACCGCAACTGCCCGCCGATCTGGAACTGGAGATCATCCGCGACCAGTCCAACTACATCTATCAGGCGTTGCATGAGATCAAAACGCATCTCGTGCTCGGCAGCATTCTCGCGTGTCTCGTGGTGTTGCTGTTCATGCGAAACTGGCGCGCGACGATCATAGCAGCCGTGGCGATACCCGCTTCCGTCATTGCGTCTTTCGGCATGATGAAGGCGCTCGGTTTCACGCTCAACAGCGTGACGATGCTCGCGCTCGTGCTGATGGTGGGCATCGTGATTGACGACGCGATCGTGGTGCTCGAAAACATCTTCCGTTTCATCGAGGAAAAGAAAATGAAACCTTTCGAGGCGGCGCGCGCGGCCACGGCGGAGATTGGTCTCGCGGTGATGGCCACGACGTTGAGCCTTGTGGTGATCTTCGTGCCCGTGTCGTTCATGTCGAGCATCTCCGGGCGGTTTCTGTTTCAATTCGGCCTGACTTCAGCGGTGGCGGTGCTGGTAAGCCTGCTCGTTTCGTTCACGCTCACACCGATGATGAGCGCACGATTGCTCCGCGTGAAGCGCGAGGATTCAGATCATGAGGCAGCCCGTTCGCGTGGCGGCTTTTACGGGCGGATGGATTCTTTTTATTCGGGGCTGCTGGCCTGGGCGATGCGCCGCCGCTGGCTTGTGGCGGGATTGGCGGTGTTGGTGATGATTTCTTCCGTCCCGCTGTACCAGCGCGTTCGTCAGGAATATCTTCCGTCAAATGTGGACGAGGGTGAATTCGATGTGCGTATCGTTGCCGCCGAGGGTACGGGCTTGGGTGCGATCAATGACGTGGCTCTCAAGGTTGAACAAGAATTGAAACGGATTCCCGGCGTGAGCATGGTGCTGGCCTCGGTGGGCAGTGGATTTTTTGGCGGGCTTAACAGCGCGAATTTCTACGTCCGGCTTGTTCCACACGAGGAACGGACATTCGGCTGGAAACGATTGTTCCAATGGCCGCCGTGGCGCGCGTTTCAAGGCAACTTCACGCAGGGCGAGATACAGCAGGAGATTCGCAAGCGTCTCAGGGCGATTCCCGACGTGCGTGTGCAGGTGCGCAATCCCCAGACATTCGTGGGCGGCGGGCCGAACTTTGAAATTGATTTCGCGTTGCTCGGCCCGGACTTGGACGTGCTTTACAAGTATGCCGAAGAATTACGGAAAAAAGCGCCGGAACTTGGATTGCTGGATGCGGACATCACCTTGAAGCTCGACAAACCGGAGTTGCGTGTGGAGATAGACCGCGAGCGTGCGGCAAATCTTGGCGTGGACACGGAGGACATCGCCACTGCGCTGCGTATCATGGTCGGCGGCGAGGAGCGCGTCACGCGGTTTCGCGACGAAACGATGAGCGAAGACTACGATGTCCAGGTGCGGCTTCAGGAGGGTGACCGTAACAACGCGGAAACAATCGCGCGATTGTTCGTGCCACGAAAGGATGGCGGCCTTGCCCGACTCGACAATGTTGTGAATCTTGTTCCAACACAGACTGCCTCGCGCATTGACCGGCTGGATCGTCAACGTCAGGTCAGCCTGCGTGCAGCGGTGAACCGGGACAAAGGTTATGCGCAGGCGGATCGCATCGAAGCCTTGCGCGCAGAGGTGGAAAAGATGGGATTGCCGACCGGTTACTCCACGAAGGTTTCCGGCCGTGCCCGCGAACTTGAGCGGACGTTCACCGAATTCCTTTGGGCATTTCTGCTGTCGGTGATTTTGATGTACATCATTCTGGCATCGCAGTTCGAGAGTTTGATTCATCCCTTCACGATTCTGCTGTCGCTGCCGCTCTCGGTGCCGTTCGCCTTCCTGTCACTGCTGATCGCGAATCAAACCATCAATCTCTACTCCGCACTTGGCTTGCTGGTGCTGTTTGGCGTCGTGAAGAAGAACGCCATCTTGCAGATTGATCACATGAACAAACTGCGCGAGCAGGGGATGGAACGCTTCGCCGCCATCATCCAAGGCAATCGCGAACGCCTGCGCCCCATTCTGATGACGACGTTCACGCTCATCGCTGGCATGTTGCCGTTGGCGCTCGGCACCGGACCCGGTGCGGAGGAACGCCGCGCGGTTGCTGTGGTCGTCATTGGCGGACAGGCGTTATGCTTGTTGCTGACGTTGATCGTGACGCCTGTCGCTTATTCACTGCTGGATGATCTGGCGCAGAAACTGCAATGGAAACATTGGCGGATTGACACCTGCCGGCCAGAAACGGCTTCGAGAGTTCAATCCTGATTTGGGCCGCAACAGCGTGTATCGGACAACACATGTTTTTCAATGTCTTTTGCAGAATTAAGCGAGGTCGGAAGTGCCTCATCCCACTAGACTGGGCGCATGATTCGTTTGTCTCTATTCATCGTCTTGATGGCCGTTGCCGGGACGGTTGTTGGTCATGCCGAAGCCGCTCGCACTTTTGATGTCCGTGAGTTCGGCGCGAAGGGCGACGGCAAGACGCAGGACACGCTTGCCTTGCAACAGGCGCTTGATGCGGCAGGCAAAGCGGGCGGCGGCGTAGTGCAATTGAAGCCCGGCACGTATCTGAGCCAGTCGATCTATCTGCGCGACAAGACTACGCTGCACTTGGACGCTGGCGCAAAGTTGCTGGCGACGGACGAGCCCAGTCATTTTGACGATCCGCGTAAGCCGCAGTCGCGGGTCGCGTTTGTGAACGGTAAGGATCTTTCCCAGGTCGCCATCACTGGCAGTGGGGTGATTGATGGCGCAGGAGAACGTTGGTGGAAGCCGGTGGTGGAGGGAAAACGATTGGCCCGCGCCAAGGGCGAGACATTCACCGAAACGGTGCGCCGGCCGCGCCTGATCATTTTAAGCGGCTGTCGCGATGTTCGGATCGAAGGCGTGACCATCCAAAATTCGCCGACGTTCCACCTTGTGCCGAGCGAATGCGAGAACGTGCTCATCACAAACGTCACTTTTCGCGCGCCGGACGAAGCGCCGAATACCGACGCGATTGATCCTAGCGCCTGCAAGAACGTTCGCATCATCGGCTGCACCATCGGCGT
>CAZFNB010000018.1:0-11061 GCA_964520235.1 uncultured Bifidobacterium sp.
GAGGTTGTTGTGAATTCCACCCGCACCAACAATCAGTATGCGCCGAGCGTGAAATCTTTCGGTACCCAATACGCAGTGGTTTGGACGAGCTATGGCCGTGGCGGTTTGCGGGAGGACGCGTTCGGTCAATTGCTCGGCCAGGACGGCTCTTTGGTCGGTGGAGAGTTTGCCGTCAACACCACCACGCGAAGCCGCCAGATTCAGGGTGTTGTTGCGTCGGACAATCACTCCCAACTCCTGACCTTGTGGTCGAGTTTCGTCGGAGGCGGGCACGGGTTTGACATTGTTGGGCGACGTTATACCACCACCAACGTCATCCCGCTCGAACTGATCACCAACAGCCTTCCGCCGGTCATCGAACCCACAGTGACCGGTCTTCCGAAACTTGCGTTCCCGACACCTGATCCAGCAGGCGAAGAACCCTTGCCAAATGCGTTTACGCTCGCGGCGGGAAATTACAGCGGGTTGATCTTCGACAAATTTGGCGTGGGGCCGGAAACCTGTGGCTACATCAATTTGCGCACGACTGCCAAAGGCGGTTACTCGGGAAAAATCCAGGTCGGTGGCGTGACTTATTCGATCAAGGGAAGTTTCGATGAATCCGGTTGGGCAGCCAGCGTCATCCAGCGGAAGCTGCTTGCGCCGCTGACCGTATATTTGCAACTGGATCTGACCGGAGGTGACAACATCCGGGGCGGTGTGAGCGATGGTGATTGGTGGTCTGATTTGCAGGCGGATCGTCAGGTGTTCAACAAGAGCACGAATCCAACCGCGTTGGCGGGCAAGTACACCATGTTGATGCCCGGTACAACAAATGGCCCTGCCGGTGACGGCTTTGGAACGGTGATCGTGGACGTGGCGGGCGGAATCCGGTTCGCCGGTGCTTTGGCGGATGGCACAAAGATTTCCCAGGCTACAACCTTGTCCAAGGATCAATACTGGCCGTTGAACGCCGGTCTCTATCGTGGTGGTGGTTCGCTGGTGGGATGGATCAATTTTGAAGGTGACGCTGATTCGGACTTTGACGGTGCGCTGGTATGGATCAAGAAGGCTGGGCCGGCTGTGCAAAGTTATCCGGCGGGTTTCACGAATGAAGTTGAAGCAGTGGGATCGCGATACATCGCTCCGCTTCCCGGGACGCGCGCATTAAATCTTGTGAACGGCGTGGTGTCCTTCAGCGGTGGCAATCTTGCATCACCCTTTGACGCCGTGTTCACGCTCTCTCCGAACAATGTCATCAGTGGCGAGGCTGGTTTGGTGATGAATCTTGTGTCGTCACAGGGTTTGTTCAAGGGTAACGTCAACAATGCGTCGTCCGGCGGGCCGCTGCCGTTCCAGGGAGCCGTGTTGCAAAAGGCCAACAAGGGTGGCGGTTATTTCCTGAGAAACAATCTGGGCGGCGGGGTGAAAATGAATCCAATCCCCTAGTTGATGATTGAAGCCAGTTAAGGATTGAAATGAGTATGTCGCGATTTTTTCAAACAATGATGCTGTTGTCAGCGATGCTGCTATCAGCAGAGAAGGCTCGCGGGTTTGCGCTATCGGGCGAGCCTGACACATGGCAGATTCCGCGAATTGGACACAACCTTCCGTTCAATGCCGATATCGGCACCGTGATGAATCTCGGGGAAGAGTATCGGTGGAACATGCGGACGTTGGTTTACGGCTTTGATGAATCCTTCAGGAATTACTTCGGAGAGCGGGGCATGGATGAGGTCCGCAAAGCAATGGCGATCCTCAATGCATTGCCTCCATTCTCCAAAATGAGCACCAACTTGGAGGAGTTTTCTACAGACACGAGGCGACTCAACAATACCGCAAGCGCTCTTGGTATCATAGACCTCAAATCATACACATTGGCTTTCATGGTGGAGCAGCTTGGTTTGGCGAGCCCTGAGAGATATACGTGGTGTTTGCGTGATCGAGTCGTTTTTCCTACCGATATTGATTATTATGTCATCATGAGGAATTTCGAGCCGGTGCCAGGGTCGGTTTCAAATTACAGGCCGTCCAAGTACGTCAATGGCGTTCTTTACACCTACGGCGTGTTTGAATTGACCACTGCAGGCACAGACTGGGCCGATGCTGTGGAGTTCCCGGTTGATCCGCTTGCGCTTCCTTTCACATCGGTTGCTTCTGCAGCAGACGGATTGTTTGGTGGTGGTCTCGCCCTTGGTCAATATTTTACAGGTTTGACACGTGATGATGTCGCGGGTCTGAGATATTTGTATCGCCCTCAAAATCTTCAGATTGAAGGGTTGGCGGTCACGAATGCGATCAGTTCGGGGGGGATTCCATGGTTGCCTGTTGGTGGTGGAAGCAATTATGTTGATCAAGCACTGCGGCCCGGTGTTGACAAGATCACATTTGTTGAAGGCAAATACGATTCCGCGTTCGGAAGCTTCATCACAATCACCAACACGCTGACGGATTACTACGTCACCAATTTTCACCAGATCAAACAGCAGATACGTCGCACCTTGGTTCAGCCGGACATCATCTTTACTGCGGGTGATTTGAATGCGACTTTCAGTGTGGGGCGGACAGTTTCCCGTATCAACAATGATGCCCTAAACGGCCAGATTGTGTTGGCCGGACCGGGTGTGATTGCGCCGCCATTTTTTCTGACATTCAACAAGGTCGGACCTTTCCTTGTGAACGTGGATTTCACAGATCCGAACGTAATTGATCAGATGTTCGAGGAAAGTGCCCTACAGGGGTTCGTTTGGGGCTCGTTCGATGGAACGACAAACGCCCCGATCATTTACCCTGAAGGAGCATCCATGGAAGAACTGGAAAATCAGGTGCTCCACTGATGGCAGTGCGGATTTGATGTTGAAACGATTTATGAAGCGATTTTTTGCAATGCTGTTGCTGGCCGTGGCGGTTGCGCCTTGGTCGGCCCGTGGCACGGACGCGGTTTATGAGAATTTCGGGTTTGTGGGGACGCCGCCCGACATTGACGCCACCACGTTCATCAACCACGGCACTTTTAACATCGTTCCGCCAACACTGGCCCCGTTCGAGACCCAGAATACGCTCAATTATACGAACAAGGGTACGATGACGAGCTTTGGCGGCTGGCGGTTTGAACATTCCTTCATCAACAAGTTCGGCGGGCAACGCAACATGGCTGCCAGTTTTGTGAATGAAAATCCCGGTGTCGTCGAGGCTCTGGATTTTATAGGCGCAGCTGATCCATTGCCTTGCATTCGCTACATCCTGCTGCCGAGCTATCTGTTTGTCGGCGCTACAAACATCATAACTGGTGCTGGCTTTCCAGCGGATGGAGCTTCAATGACCGTGGGGGTCAACGGATGGATGCAACTGGTGGGGCAGAATGTGGATTTGTCTGACAGCGGTCTTCAGGTTTTGGGTGTGTGGTTGGTTCCGAACGGGAGTTTATTCAGTGTTGACCGGACCATTTATCAGCCGGATGTCGGTGTTTCGGACATCTATTGGGAGGTGGGTAATTTTTACGATGACTTTCCTATTTTCTCTGGTTCGCTCTGGAACGGGCAAAGCGCCTTTGCCCAGGGTGGTGATCCAAATGCGGCTGGGACGCCCGGTTTCGTGATGGATGCTCCGGTGTCTGATTCCTACGTGATACAAAATGGATTTGCGACATTGGTTCTCACGAACTTCACGGGTGACCCGACCAACGTTTTCGAGACAAACATCACTCGAACCACGGTTGTGTTTGCGACCAACCTGTTCAAGCATGCCGCCTTTGCTCAGGCACCGCCGCAATTCACCGTGGAGATCGGGTTTGATGGCTCGAGGCTTCCCAGAAATCCGTTTCAAGGTGTGGATGTGCGGTTTACTGCAACCCTCAGCAACGTGGTCACCCAACTGCCTGAAACGGCGACCATTCATGTTCAAGATACTCTCGCAGCCGATAATTTCTTCGGGCTTGCCCAGAACATAGTTGGTTGCAACGCGACGACGTTCATTCCCATGACTTTTCTTTTTGAGCGCCTGGATTTATTCGACGGGGTACCCAATAGTCGTCTCCCGGAGTCGGATTTTTATACAACCTCGGGAATCGGTTTGAATTACCCGACAAACATTTTTCGCGATTCGGTGACCAACACGATTGTGGAGGACGGTGATTTCGCCAATTACGCGGCGTTCTTTGACAATTTGATGACACGTCCGCCGGCGGTTTCCGGCGGTAATGAAACGAATTACCCCGGTCGTGTTCGCGTCTTTGCCGACAACCTGAACATGGAAAACACCCGCATCCGTGGTGAGGGTCAGGTCTATCTTCAGACCGATCACTTGGTTTCCAGCGCCGGGGCGATTGTGGATTGCGAGAACATCAGCCTCAATCTCGGAAGCACGAACGGGAGTTTGAAGGTGGAAAGCATCATTCCTAGCGAAGTCCAAAGATTGCGCGGTGCTGTGCAGGCCTGGAGTGCGGTATGGACCAATTCGGTGGTGGTCATGTTCACCAACTATACGTTTACGAACATCGTCAGCACCAACATCGTGATTGCTCCGCCTAGCACGAATGCCGTCACAAACATCGTGGCGATATTCACGCCGACCACGAACATAATCAACGTGGCGTTTGCTGCCACGATGGTCAATGGAGCGAATCTGGCGACCATTCTGAACACCACTGTTTATGAAGCAGGCTTGCATGGACGAGACATCACGATTGAGGATGACATGTCCGTGACGCGCAAGCTGACGATTGACGGCCGAAGTCTGACATTGAACGGTGATTTTACGATTCCTGGATTTTATCCATTTGATCCCGTGACAGGGGCGATTCCGCCTGATCCTGTCATCGAGGACTGGTCTGCGGCCATCGCTGCAAACCTGGTTTTCTTCACCAACAACGGTACGATGAACGTTGCAAATCGTGCTCTGTTCGGGATTGATCGTGTCACTCCGTATGCGGCCTTTGTGAACAATGGTTCCATTTCGGCGGCAGCCCTGCGGGTGAGAGGGGATTACTTTGAGAACTCGGGCTCGCTGCTTTCTCAGGGTGTCATTGAAATGAATGGCGGGAACGGCAAACTCGAGGGTGGTGACAGTGCCGCGGCCACGGGGACGAGTTTTGATGTGAACAATCTCAAATTCAACCAGTACCAGATTCTTTCCGATGGCCCATTGGTGCTCTCGGTCAAAAATGAACTCAGCGATGCCGGCGGTGGTTCGGGCAATCTGTTCTCGTTGAGCGACGGTTTCCAGATGCCAGTCAGGCCCAAGAAAGGCGGGCTGCTTGGAACGGCGTTCGTATTGGAGGCTCCGGCGAATGCCGCAGCCATCACAATCAACAGCACTTGGGCGGCTGAGAATCGCGGTGCGAGTGCGGCGGGTTACGTTGACAATGCAGCCATCGGCCAGCTTGTGCTCCATGCCACAAATCATCCGCTTGCAAAATTCAGATTCACGGGTGTTGGTGCCGGCCAGCGCGCCCTCTATGTGGACATGCTTGACCTTGAGGAGTTGGGAACAAACTACGCGTCACAGTTGTTGATCCAGCCCAACATCACCATCTACTACGCGGCGGCCAAGCTTGGATTCACGCCACCTTTGTCCAATGGAGTCACCGTGCTGCCCGAGGAGTTTCTCGACGGCAAATTCAACGGAAGGCTGCGCTGGGTGAAAACATTTGCCGGGCCGAACAGTTCCACGCCCGTGGTGGTCAACGGCCAGACTCACATCGTCAACACCGCGCTGTTCAACAGTCACCTGATAGATTCCGATGGTGATGGCGTGCCCAATTCGGATGACGGTGTGCCACCAAACGGGGACAAGTTCAAGGCGTCCACCATTACTGTGAATGTCAGTGGAAACGGAACGATCGCCCCGAATCACAACGCACAATCATTACTCATCGGTCACGTTTACTCGATGCTGGCATTGCCTTCCGATGGCGCCTCGTTTGCCGGCTGGAGTGGCAGTACATCGTCTGCTTCTGCCACATTGACGTTTGTGATGCAAAGCAACCTGACCTTCACCGCCAATTTCACGTATGCCCCCGTTGCGGGTACGTATCGCGGTTTGTTTTACGAGCCTGCGGGTGTTCAGTTCCTCAAGTCCGGGGCATTTCAAGCCGTGACGACCACCGGTCGTGGCATCAGTGGATCGCTCCAGATCGGGAAGAATCGTTATTCGTTCAAGGGCACATTGAGCACGGCAGGAGCGTTGACTGTTCTGATTCCCCGCTCTGGAAACACAAGTCTGACGTTGCAATTGCAGGCGGGCGCGCAGCAGATCGTGGGTACAGTGGGTGACGGCTCGTGGACGGCAAATCTCATTGCAGACCGGGCTGTATTCTCAAAATCGAATCCGACCAGCCTCGCCGGTCGCTACACGCTGAATGTTCCAGGCAACGGCGACGAAACCATCACCACCACGCCGCATGGTGACGGATTTGGTGCTGCAACCGTGACAACGGCGGGTGCTGTATCACTGAAAGGTTCATTGGCGGATGGCGAAAAAATCACCCAAAGCTCTGCTGTTTCGGAGTCCGGTCAATGGCCTCTTTATACATCTTTGTATGGCGGAAGCGGGCAGTTGCTTGGGTGGATGACATTTGCAAACACGGGCGGGGCGGATGTTGACGGGCCACTGAGCTGGATCAAACAGGCCAACCCGGTGGCGAAGTATTACCCGGCCGGATTTGATGTGGAGCCCGCATCCACCGGTTCGCGTTACGATTCAACAAAATCTCCAGCGACCGGTTTTGCCGACGGCTTCTTCACGTTCACCGGCGGGAATCTGTCCACGGGATTCATGAACGACGTGGCATTTGTGGGTGGCAACAAGATCGTCAATTTCAGCGCGAACAAATTGAAATACTCACTGAAGTCGGACGGCACGTTCAGCGGTAGTGTGACGGATCCATCCACGGGTGGAACGTTGAAATACAGCGGAGCGCTGCTCCAGAAGCAGGGTTTCGGCGCGGGATACTTCCTTGGCACCGACCAAAGTGGCAAGGTGCTGGTTGCGCCTTGAACCTGCGTCGCGGACGTGATGCCGGGGCGGATTTGCGCCGCGGAACGTCCTGTTGAAAGAGAAACGACGAAATAATTTTGATGACCCCTGTATCGAAGGACGAATCCATGAAGACCAGATTTTCAACCGCCAGAATGTTGGGTGGCGCAATGTCATTCGCATTGTTTGCCGCAGGTGCTGCTTTTGCGCAGACGACGAACGAGTGGGTAAAAATCAACGGTCACGACGTTCATCCGACACGATTGATCGTCAAGTTCAAGGATGAGGTTTCCGGTTCAACGAAGGAAACCCGCGCCCGCCAGTTCGGTGAGAAGGTCAAAAAGAATTTCAAACTCATGCCTCGTGTCGCTGTGCTCGACGAGGACGGATCGCGTCCAGGGCTGGCGGCGAATGCGGAATCCCGGCGCAGTCGTTTGCAGGGGCGCATTGATGCGTTGAAGCAGTCCGGGCAGTTTGAATACGTCGAGCCGGATTACATTGTCCAGGCTTTGCTGGAACCGACCGACCAGGCTTTTACCAATGGAACACTCTGGGGATTGCGCAACATCGGCGTTCTTGCAGGTGTGCCTGGCGTTGATATTTCCGCAACAAACGCATGGGACATCACCACCGGATCCACCAATGTCATTGTTGGCGTCATTGACACCGGCATCCGTTATACCCACCGTGATTTGACCAACCAGATGTGGCGAAACCTGGGCGAAATTCCGGGGAACGGCATTGATGATGACGGCAATGGGTGGGTGGACGACGTTTATGGCATCAACGCCGCCTTGAACACGGGAAATCCGATTGATGTTCACGAGCACGGGACACATGTTGCAGGAACAATCGGCGCAGCCGCAAATGACGGCAATCCGCACGTCGGCGTCAACTGGAATGTCCGTCTCATGGCGTTGAAATTCCTCAATCCGTTCGGCGCCATATCAGATGCCATCGAATGTATTGATTACGGTGTTGCCCACGGTGCCAAGGTGTTGAACAACAGTTGGGGCGGCGGCGGTTATTCGCAGGCGTTGTATGATGCGATTGATCGCGCACGCGCGGCGGGCGTTTTGTTCGTTGTCGCTGCCGGGAACAGCGCCTCAGACAACGATATCTTCCCGCAGTACCCCGCCAACTATGACCTCCCGAATGTCATCTCTGTCGCGGCGATTGATCGCCAGGATCAACTGGCTTCGTTCTCATGCTTCGGATCTACGACGGTTGATTTGGGAGCGCCCGGTGTTTCGATTTACTCGTCGGTTTCCACGGGCGACACCAACTACGCGTTGTTTCAAGGTACAAGCATGGCGTGTCCGCACGTTGCCGGTGTGGCTGCGCTGATCCTCGCAAAGTTTCCAGGTGCCGATTATACCGAGGTCAGAGAGCGCCTTCTTCTTGGCACAGTGCCCACTCCGGCTTTGGATGGTCGTTGTGTGACGGGTGGTCGTGTCAACGCCTACAACTCGCTTACACTGACCGGTTCGGGACTTTTGAGTGTTTCCATCAATCCTCCGAACGGTTCGTTTGTGCTGGCATCATCCGTCCAACCGGTGGTGGCTGCGGTTACAGACCCGCCGTTTAGCGTCATTGACGCAACTGTTAGCGGGAATGCGAGTGGTGTGGGCGCGCTTACTTTCGCCAATGACGGAATTGCGCCAGACCAGGCTGCCAACGACAAATTTTACTCTGCAAACCTTGCCGTGCCTGCTTCGACCAACACTCCTGTTACGGTCACCGTTGTGGCGAACGCTCCCGGGAAAACCGGCGTGACCAACACGGTTCAATACATCGTCGTTCCGCCGCCGCCGAACGATCATTTCACAAATGCCATCAAGCTCACCGGGGTTGGTGCCATTTTCCAGTCCAACAACCGTTTTGGGACGATTGAAACGAGCGAGCCCTATCATGCCAGCGTCACGAATCGCGCCGCATCTCTGTGGTGGGCTTGGACTGCCACGGCAAACACGAATGTGTTCCTCGATACCAGCGGCAGCGGAATTGACACCATCATCGCCGTCTATACTGGAAACAATCTTGCCGCGCTCGTTCCAGTTGCGTCCTCCGATAACATTGGCCCCAGACTTCAGGCGCAGTTGAGTTTCAATGCCACTGCGGGTGTCACCTATCGCATTGCAGTTTGCAGCGCGAGCACCAATTCGACAGGCTCACTTTTGTTCCGAATCACGCCAGGTGGCGGGCCGGACATCACCGCGCCGCTTGCTTTCATCAACAGTCCGTTGAATGGCACAATTGTCACCAGCAATCTCGTTACGATCTCCGGAACTGCCACCGACCCTGCACCAAATGCCAGCGGCCTTTCTGAAGTTCAGTTAAGTGTGGCGGGTGTCACTGGTGCGAGTGTCACCGGCACCACCAACTGGAGCGGAGTGGTTTCCTTGAGTCCGGGGTTGAACATGATTCAGGCGCGGGCGGTCGATGCTTCGGCCAACATCGGCTCTCCCTCGACGATTTATGTCACATATTACGTTCCAGGCCCGACGAATGATTTCTTTGCAAACGCTGTCGCCTTGAATCCTGTTTCTGGAAGTTCTGCCGCAAACACCACCAGCGCCACCAAGGAAGTCGGCGAACCAAATCATTCCAGCAACTCGGGAGGCAAATCCGTGTGGTGGAAATACACGGCCCCACAGGATGGCGTGCTGACCGTCAGCACCATTGGGTCGGGTTTCGATACCTTGATGGGACTGTATCAGGGAAGCGGCGTTTCAACGTTGACGACCATCGCGTCGAACGATGATTCCCCGTTGGGTGGAACAACCAGCCTCATTTCGCAGGCGGTGAAGTCCAACCAGACCTATTACATTGCTGTGGATGGTTTTGATGGTGTTTCAGGTGACGCAAGCATCACAAATTTCTTTTCGCCGACACCTGTCTTTTTGGTCACGGCTGTTGCGGGCGCGGGAGGAACGGTTTCCCCGGCTTCGACCTACGTGGCCAGCGGCGGCAGTGTCACGTTGACCGCCTCGCCGGTGGCGAACTATTTGTTTGATTTGTGGAGCGGTTCATTTTCGTCGCTTAACAACCCGCTCACTGTCACCGTCACGAGCAACATGAGTTTCACCGCAGCGTTCCGAGCCGAGGGATTCACAGATGGATTTGAGTCCGGCACGTTCACCAACATCGGCTGGACGTTCGCAGGCAACCAGCCGTGGATCATCACAACCAGTTCCGTTGCGGCGGGCAATTTTGCGGCGCGGTCGGGTTTCATCGGGCACAGCCAGACGAGTTCACTCAAGTACACCGGCAACTTTCAGGCCGGCGATGTCAGTTTCAGTTACAAGGTCAGTTGCGAAGCCAATTTCGACGCACTCCGGTTCTACGTGGATAATGTGTTGCAGCAATCGTGGGGTGGTGAAATCGGCTGGGCCACGCACATTCAGCCTCTCACAGCGGGTGCACATACTCTCGAGTGGCGTTACGTGAAGGACGGCAGTCTCGTTGCCGGCCAGGACGCCGCATTCCTCGACAACGTGAACCTGCCTCTGGCCGTTGTACCCTCGGCTGTGTTCAAGGCAAATCTCCAGATTCGCACGACCAGCGATGGGACGAAGTTTCTCGATCTCACCGGCCAGCCGAATCAAACCTATGTATTCCAGGCGTCGGGTGACGCCGTGAACTGGCAGTCGTTTGCGACCAATGTCGCGACGGGTGGATTCATCCGCGTGGTGGATCCGTACAGCAGCCTGCCCGGACGCTCATTCTACCGCGCATACGCCAAACCTTGACGGACGCGCGACGGATCTCAGACCGCAGTTGCGCCCGGCGCACTGCGGTCTTTTTTATTCGATGAAAACCTTTGGACTTACCGGCGGCATCGGCATGGGTAAATCCGCAGCGGCACAATGGCTCCAATCGCGCGGTATCGCTGTCGTGGATACGGACGAACTTGCGCGGGACATCGTCGAACCGGGGCAGCCCGCACTCCGAGAACTACAGCGCGAGTTCGGCTCTGGTGTCATCGGTCAGGATGGCAGGTTGAGGCGCGATGAACTCGCGCGCATCGTTTTCGCCGATGAACTCGCGCGCAAAAAGCTGGAGGCCATCCTCCATCCCCGCATCCGCGAACTCTGGCAGGCACGG
>CAZFNB010000019.1:0-11025 GCA_964520235.1 uncultured Bifidobacterium sp.
GTTCGTTGAGCGAGACGAGGGCTTGCAGTGGCGTGTTGGAGCGCAGGCGGCGGACGCAGGAGAAATCGCCGTTGGGCGCGTCAAAGGTTTGCAGCAATGGATACGGCACAGAGCGGAAGCGGAAGATGTAAAGGCTGCGGCGATAGCGCTCCGGGCCGTCGGAAACCGGCCAGTCTTTTGGGCCGTAGCTCACGGGTGGTTGGAACAGAAACTCCGGCGCCGGCGGGAAAATGCTGTGGCCGCCCACCGCAGGATTCAGCAGTCCACTGGACGCAAGCGCGATGTCGCGGACGATTTCGCCTTCAACGCGGAAACGCGGGCCACGCGCGAGCAGACGATTGTAAGCATCGCGTTCGTAAAGTTCCGGCGTGACACGCGAGGATTGGCGATACGCGGCGCTGTGGACGATGAGGCGGTGGAGGTGCTTGATGCTCCACGGTTTTGTAGCAGCCGACGTAAGGAGGCTCATTTCAGTGCTCGGAACTTTAGTATGAGCGGACTCACGTCCGCTGCTACCAAGTGACATGAACTCGGTCGCCAGCCAGTCGAGCAGTTCGGGATGCGATGGTAACTCCGCGCGCGTGCCGAAGTCTTCGGATGATTCGAGCAGACCTGTGCCGAAGTAGGATTGCCAGACGCGATTTACGAAGGAGCGCGCGGTCGTCGGAGATTTCTTGTCCATGAGCCAGTGCGCGAGCGTCAGGCGTGAGCCATCAGCATTCGGCGGGAGCGGATGGAGGAACGCGGGCGTGCCGGCTTGGACGGGATTGCCGGGCTTGAGGAAATCGCCGCGCTTGAGCAAGCGGGTTTCGCGCGGTTCATCGCGCGCCATGAGCGTCAATTGCGTTTCGCCTTCGGGCCATTGTGCCCAGAGTTTTTCGATGCGGTCGTTCGTTTCGGCGAACTCGGGTTGCAACGTGCGCCAGTAGCTGAACACGGCGGCAATCTGATGCGGTGAACGTTTTTCGCGCGGGATAGCCAGGATATCACGAACGCGCTTCGGGACGGAGTCGGCGACGATCGGACCAGCATTGGTCGTCACGCTGATGCGGAAGCGACCAAGGTTGTAATTCATGTGCGCGTCATTAATCGGGCCACCATGACGTTGGATGACGCGAAAGTCCCAAACCGTGCCGCCCGCAAAGCCCGCCGGTTTCTCACACTCAAACACAGCTACGCGGTCGGTGTTGCGGCGGCCCGGCCCGGCATCAATGCCCCACGCGGTATTTTCGTCATCGTCGTTCGCAAACGTGACTGGGCCGACGACGCGATTGGACAGCGCCTTGTCGAAATGTTCTGGCGTGAGACCAGACTTCGGCATGCTGAAATCGGCGGTGGCGTTGCTGAACTTGAGTCGTGTCTTGTTCGTCGAGTCGAGGGGCGAGGCGTCCACGGTAAACTCAGTCAGTGCGGCAATTCCCTTGAGGGAACGACCTGGACCATTGCACGGGAGATTTGGATCAGTGAGCTGTTCAAAACGAAACGCCGTGATGCCTTGCAGGTTGTTGGTAAGCCAGAAATGCGGCCCAGATTTGCCGACCGCGTAACCTTGCGCGAGGAATGAACCGTCGGGTTGCGGGAGAAATTTTTGGCCACCAGTCGTGATGTCCTCGACGACGGGGCGAATGACAGTCCAGTTCGGTTGGTTCGTTTTGACGGATTCCTCCCAAAGTGCCAGGCGCTCTTCCCAATCCGGGGTGCGATGGCGCAAGCCCGCTTCGAGGTCGCTGATCTCGCGGGTGATGTTCGCCACGCGCATTTGTTGGTCCGGCGTGTAAACAATGCGCTTTGCCTCGTTGTCATTGTTCAGGAACGCGAACAGGCTGAAGTATTCCTGCTGCGAGATGGGATCGAATTTGTGGTCGTGGCATTGCGCGCATTGGATCGTCAGGCCCAGCACGCTTTTGCCGATGGCGTCCATGCGATCAAACATCGCTTCCATGCGGAACTGTTCGGGATCAATGCCGCCTTCCTCGTTGATCATGGAATTGCGGAGGAAACCAGTGGCAACGATGTCGTCTTGCGTGGCACTCGGCAGGAGATCGCCGGCTAGTTGTTTCGTGATGAAACTATCGTAAGGGATGTCATCATTGAAAGCTTTCACGACCCAATCGCGGTAGAACCAGACGTTGCGCGTCTTGTCTTTCTCGAAGCCATCGGAGTCAGCATAACGCGCCGCGTCGAGCCAGAAGCGTCCCCACTTCTCGCCGTAGTGTGGTGAGGCAAGCAGTCGCTCGACTTGTTTCGCGTAGGCATCCGGCGATCTGTCAGCGACAAACGCGTCCGCTTCCTCTGGCATTGGCGGCAGGCCGATAAGATCGAGCGACAGACGGCGGAGCAACGTGATCTTGTCCGCTTCCGGCGAGGGCTTGAGTTTTTCCGCGTCGAGTTTGGCGAGGATGAAATTATCCATCGGCGTGCGCGGCCACTTCTTGTCACTGACCGCAGGAACAACGGGACGCACCGGCGCTTTGAACGCCCAGTGATTTGTGTTGTATGAGGATTTTTTCGCCGTGCTGCCTTCCCACTTTGCGCCTTGATCAATCCACGCGCGGACCAAGCCGATCTGTTCCGCCGTGAACTTCTCCTTCTTCTTCGGCATGGCGGCGATGTCCGCGTGCGTGTCCGCCAGCACTTGCACCAAGATGCTTTCGGCACTTTTACCGACAACTATGGAGGGGCCATGATCGCCGCCTTTCAGGATGTCTTCCCGACTATCCGCCCGGAAGGCCGACTCTTGCTTCTTCGCGCCGTGACAATCAAAGCAGCGTTCAATGAACAGGGGTTGGAGTTCCTTGACGAAATCCACTTTACGATCAATCGCAGGCGGGATGTCTCCAGCAATGTTCGGCGCAACATCCGCCGGTTGAGAGATTGCAAGCCCCGATGCGAGGCAAAGGACTCCCGTTGCGTGTAGCCGAATATATCGCATGAGCCTGTAGTGTTTCGGTTTCATTATGCACCAATCCAATTGGCGTGAAAGACGATTTTTAGCATGTGCACTCCATTTCTGCGCGCACCCTTGGGTCGGACTGTTTTTGACCGTGCAACCGTGCGAGGATGGGCTGTGAACAATTCACCGTGGCGTGGTCACGTCCGGCGATTTAGTTTGATTTGCTTTTGTGAGCGTTCGACCGAATAACCGGATTCTGCATGTGGATGGCGACAGCTTCTTCGCCAGTTGCGAGATCGCGCTCAATCCCAATCTTGAAGGGCGGCCTGTCTGGGTCGGAGGCGGGCGACGCGGTGACGGCATCGTCATCGCAGCGAATCGCGCGGCGAAAAAATTTGGCGTGAAGACTTGTATGCCGTGCTTTGAAGCAGCGCGGCTTTGCCCGCGCGGCGTGTTGTGCAGGCCGCATTATCAGGAATATCGCGAGATCTCCCACAAAATGTTCCGCATTTTGGAACAATATTCGCCAACGTTGATGCCGGTTTCGATTGATGAGGGCTTTCTCGATTTCACCACGATGGATCGTACCGTCTGGCGCAACACCACGCCGGCTGATTACGTGAAGGAGATTTCCCAACGCATCAGCAATGAAGTGAGGATTCCTGTCTCGGCGGGCCTCGCAAATTCGTCACGCCTTGCCAAACTCGCGACCGATGTCGCCAAGCCTGGTTTCCTCGAAATCAAACCCGGCGAAGAAAAAGCATTCTTGAAGGATCGCTCCGTGCGTGAACTTTCCGGGCTTGGCAAAAACCGGCAACGTGCGCTGGCCGCCCTCGGCGCGATGACTTTCGGTCACGTCGCGAAAATGCCGTCGCATTTGCTCAAGAGAAAATTTGGCATCTGGGGGCAACAACTCTGGCTGCTGGCCAACGGCCTGTGGAACGAGCCGCTATTGCTTGAAGTAAAAGATCGCACGACGATTTCCAGTAATACCACACTGCCCTACGACGAGCCGGATTACGAAGCCGCGTTGACCTTCGCGTTGAGCGAGGCGACGCGGCTCGTCGGCCAGTTGCGACGCGAGCAGATGCAGACGCGGGAAGTTTCCTTGACGATCCGGTTCACGGATTTCAGCGAGACGGGCGGCAGTCATCGCTTTCAGCATCCGCAATTTCAAAACTCCGTCATCAACACTGTGCTGGAAGGTGTTTTCCACGACATCATGAACGGACAGACCAAGCACGTGCGGCAGATTCGCATCGCGATGTGGAATCTCTCCCGTCTCGACACGCAGCCTACGTTATGGGGACGCACCGAAGCGGAGCGCTGGGGCGCGCTCGATGAGGCTGCCCAGAAGGCGCAGCAAATCCTGAAGGATAAATTCAAGATAAACAAAGTGCCGTTGATGACTGGCGCACAACTCGCGTTGCAACACCGTGACGGCGTTCACAAGAACCCCAAGGCAAAATGTCCCTTTGTGCCGCAGCGCGAGATGGTCAAAAAGCTTTGGGGCACGGACGCCGACCCGCTCGCGCACAAGAGCGAATGGGAACAACACCTCGGCAAAATCAGCAAGCAGCTTCAGTTCAATCACTGAGGTTCTAATGATCGCCCTTTTTTCTAATCAAACCGAAATGCCGAACGTGCTTCCGGACGTCGTTGTGATGGTAGGGCGCGTCACTCCGTGCGCGCCGTTGTCTGGCCGGCGCCAGCGGCGCGCAGGGGACTGACGCGCCCTACCTGCCTTTCGCATGTCTTCAACCATTCCAATTTCGATTCCCGCGCGCGGCTCGGCGAGCAATCCGACAAACCGCTTCGAGCAGATCCATCTGGAACGCGACGAGGATTGGAATCCCGAGGAAGACACGCTGCCCACGACGAGGTTTTTCCACGACCACACACAGACGATTCTCAATCGCAACGACAGCCCAGACATCGGCTTCACCTACAGCCTCAATCCTTATCGCGGCTGCGAACATGGCTGCATCTATTGCTACGCGCGGCCATTCCACGAGTATCTTGGCTTTTCATCCGGGTTGGATTTTGAGACGCGCATCATGGTGAAGATGAATGCGCCGCAATTACTGCGCGAAGAACTTTCCTCGCCCAAATGGCAGCCGCAGTGCATTGCCATGAGCGGCGTGACGGATTGCTATCAACCGGTGGAGCGCAAATTGAAACTCACGCGCGGCTGTCTCGAAGTGCTGGCAGAATTCCGCAACCCGGTCGGCATTGTCACCAAGAATGCGCTCGTCACGCGCGACCTCGACCTGCTCACCGGACTGGCCCGACACGACGCGGTAGTGGTGTTCGTCTCTGTAACGACGCTCGACACAGACTTGCGCAAAGTAATGGAGCCGCGCACATCGCCGCCCGCTGCACGGCTTGCGACGATTCGCAAACTGGCCGATGCCGGCGTGCCGGTCGGGGTGATGGTCGCGCCGGTGATTCCGGGCCTGACCGATCATGAGATTCCCAATATCGTCGCGGCAGCAACGGAAGCGGGCGCAAAATTCGCGGGCACAGTCACAGTGCGATTGCCATACGCGGTCGCGCCGCTGTTTGAGCAATGGCTCACGACACATTTCCCCAACCGGAAAGAAAAGGTTCTCAGTCGCATACGCTCCTTGCGTGGCGGAAAACTTTATGACCCACAATTCGGCAAGCGCATGACAGGCGAAGGCATTTTCGCGGAGCAAATAGAGCAGATGTTCAGCGTCGCGTGTCGTCGCGCAGGCATTGCAGAAAATCATCTCAAGCTTTCCATCGCGTCATTTCGTCGCCCGGGCGGAAGGCAGCTTGGGTTGTTTGAACAAGGCTGATCTCCTCACGGAACCGCGATTCTTCTGGGAGCCAGTCCGCCGCGCTCAAAAACAGGCGCAAGGAGTTTCTCCGGCAGCCATTCGGAATGTCCGTCTTTGAACAAAAAATTCCCGCCAGTGCCTGTATTTGCACCTGCACTCTGCGAAAAATGCAGCTCCTTGCTCCAACCCAAGGCTGCGGGATTGGTCGCGCAAAACAAACCTGGCATCACAGGTTGCCCGCTCAGGGCAAGATGCCGGTCGCCTGCCTGGATCGAGATTGTGGGATTGGAGATTACGATGTCGAACGAGATGAAATAACTGATGTTCGAGTTGTTGAACTCTACATAATTGTCCGGCGCTGGAAAACGCGTGTGTTCAGCCGGACAAAGCAGCGACTGCGGCTTGACCAGATATGGCTTCAATTTCAAGACGTGCTCGACCACGACACCGGTTTCAATCAATTCCTTCGTACCTCCACGATTGGCTGAAACTTCCCACGGACATAGATCGCGATTGTCGCCCGAATACAACATCAACGCCAGCGCGACCTGTCTGAGGTTGCTCCTGCAAGCATCCCGCCGTGTACCATCCGGCTTGTTTGTGGTCGGCAGGTAAATAATCAACGCGATGGCAACGATCGCGATCACAACCAGAAGTTCGACCAACGTAAACGCCAGCTCAACACGATTGGAACGCGGCGGGTTCACGATGAAACGATAGTCTTCAAACACAACCCGGCAAGGCCAGAAAAAATTAGAGCCTCCTCACGTCGGCTGCTACATTCCGCACAACGCCCATGCTTTCAACAACGAAAACCCAGATTTTCAAGAACAGACCCGTTTCATCTGAATGAGAACGCAAAGGCTTTTTTGCTTCGGACATCGCGGCGCGCGCGGTCACGAGCCGGAGAACACACTCCTTTCCATCCGCAAAGGATTGGAACTCGGCGCGGACGGCATCGAGGTGGATGTTTATTTAGTTGATGGCGAATTGATCGTGATCCATGACCGCACGCTGGGCCGGACAACGAACGGCTCGGGCTTTGTGATGCGAAAATCGTTCGCGTATCTTCGCTCTCTGGATGCCGGCAAAGGCGAAAAGATTCCCACACTGACCGAGGTGCTTGACACGGTGAATCGTCGCGCCGTCATCAACGTGGAACTCAAAGGCCCGCACACCGCCGCACCGGTGGTCGCGTTGATTGACGACTATGTGAATCGTCGCGGCTGGCGTTATGAAGATTTCATCCTGTCCGCGTTCGACCACAAACAAATCATCGCGGCGAAACGGCTGCGCCCTGAAATTCCGACCGGCGCGCTGATTGAAAAAGTGCCGTCCGGTCTGGCGGCGTTTGCGGAAAAACTTGGCGCGTGTTCGGTGAACCCACCCAAGGAGCACGTCACGACAGAGTTTGTCGCGGACGCGCATCAGCGCGGGTTGAAAGTTTTCGCGTTCACCGTCAACGAACCGGCAGACATTGCGCGGATGGAGGCGTTGGCAGTGGACGGTGTGTTTTGCGATTATCCGGAGCGCGTCACCCGGCGAAGATGATTTTCATTTTTCGCGCGTGAACATTGGAATCGAGCCAAGAAACTCCCGCACAAAATCGTTCGCGGGTCGTTCACGGATTTCCACGGGCCTGCCGATCTGCTCAATACACCCCGCGCGCATGATGGCGATGCGATCGGCGAGCGACATGGCCTCGGCAAGATCGTGAGTGACACAAAGCGTGGAGAGCTTCATCGCACGGTGCAGGCGTAAAATTTCCGTCCGCAGCCTGCCGCGCAACAGCGCATCAAGTTGTGAAAACGGCTCGTCAAGAAGAAGCAACCGGGGCCGGCGGATGAGCGCACGGCCCAAAGCCACCCGCTGACGTTCGCCACCGGAAAGTTCCGCCGGTCTGCGGCGCAACAGCCCTGAGAGTTCGAGCAGCCCGGCCACCTCCCCGACGCGCCGGTGAATTTCTGTTCTGGAAACTCCGCGCAATCCAAGGCCAAGGCCGATGTTTTCCGCGGCTGTCATGTGTGGAAACAGCGCGTTCGATTGAAACAGCATCGCCACGTCACGATCACGCGGCGGAACATGATTGACCGTCTGCCCATGCAGCAGGACGCGGCCTGCATCAGGTGACTCAAGCCCGGCGATCAATCTCAACGTCGTGGTCTTGCCACAACCCGACGGCCCGACAAGACACAGGAATTCGTTTTCGCCAACATCAAGCGAGAGATTGCTCACAGCGTGAACAACCTGTCCGCCCGCGTCGCAAAAATGCTTAGTCACGCCGTCAAGGCTCAAGCCCGGCATCGGCGGATTGTTGAGCGGTCGGCGCGCGAAGTCGAGGACGGCCTGCAAGCGAACAGCGGTCATTCGCGCACAAGTTCCACGCGCCGCACAATCAATTCCTTCGTCTCGCCGACGAACCGGAGGTCTGCGCCGCCATTCTGCGAGTTGAGAAATTTAGCGCCGCGTAAATCAAACCGTGCTGTTTTCCACTTTTTGTCACCGGAAAGCACAACCTCGTTCGATGCGCGCGAATACGCCCCCGCAAACGGCGCGTCCGGGTTCGTACCGTCAAACTCGACACGCAATCTTCCGGCGGCGGCGTCAAAATACCCGACCAGCAACCCGGCATTCATCACATCCTCCCACTTGAAGGAATCGTCAGCGGCAAAATACATGTAGCGCGAACCGTTCCCGAAAGGCTTCACGCAACGGACCTGGCGTCCGGCTTGCGTCATCACGGATGTCGTGCCGTCCTCGCACTCGATCTGACGCAACCCGGTTTCACGATTGGTTGCGCCCAACTCGATTGAAATGGACTTCGCGCCGGTAAATTTTCCCACCGGTCTGGGCGGTTTCCATCCGGCCTTGAATAAATCCGAATACTTTCGCGTGAGGCCAATGTATTGACGGCCATACTCCTTCGACTCCGCGATGTCAGTGCCTTCATGAAATTCATTCCAGGTTTCAATCATCACAAAATTGGAGGGCCGCCTCAGGAATTTGAGCCAGCTTTCCTCATAAAATTTCCCGCCATCGCGCGCCCGCACCAGCGGCGTGCGACCCGGCACGGCGGAATGATCGTAGCCCGGCCCGATTTCGCCGATACCCGGATTACGAAAAGCCAGCGCGCCGCCCCACGCACAAGTGTTGTCACCTTTCACATTCCACGCATCCTGCGGCGCGATCCACGGTTCGCGCCCACCAAACTCCTTCGCAAATTCTGCCTTGGTAAACTCGATGAAGCTTTGATCCCATCTCTTCGCGAATGACGGCGAGTAAAGGAGGACGATGGGTTTGCCGTCCACCATCGCCCAATGTTTTGGCGGGACGCACGAGTAGAAGTCGCGCACCGTGCCGTGGAAAAACTTTCTGCCGAAATCCGTCGTGAGATCGGCACGATAGTGCCAGTGGTTATGCTGAAGCGTGCTGGTGTCGTAAAACAATCCGATGCGTGGAGGCTTGCGACCCTCGCTCACCAGTTCTTCGCGCGCCAGAATCAGCGGAGGCAATCCTGCGAAACTCCAATGCAGCGCGGCGTTCGTGGAGTGCTCTGCCGGCGACCCCCAGAAAACCATCAGCGCCACGTCAATTCCCGCCACCTCCATGTCCGCCAACTGTCTTTTATGCCAACGCACGGACTTGTAGCTGAAATCTTGCAGCGTCGGTGGATGGGTCGTCAGCGCGTCCGTTCCGTCATCATCCACGATGTGCGCTTTGGTGTGACTGTCGTACCAGTAAAAAAAGTAAGTCCCAACGATTTTATCCTTGCTGCTGAAACTGGTGCTTTCGGAAAAATCTTTCGCAGTCAGATGCACATAAGGTCCGAATGCGGCAGGAATCTCCCTTTCGGCAGAATGAGCGCGTGCCACCAGCGCGGTCGCTGTCAGCAGGCATGGCAAAAGTTTTGGCATCATTCTCACCGAGACATCCCGGGCTGCTTCAACACACTCTGGCGTAGCAAAGTTACACATCGGCTGCAAGGGGTTACACCATCACTCGAAATTGATGCGTATAAAATCGCGGACAGTCTTGACCCAAATCAAGGTCTGGAGACACTGGCAACATTATTTTTCCAGACGGACAGCCGCGATAACCTTGAACATGGAACATGAAAACAAAAACGCCCCTGATCACCGTTGCACTTCTGATCTACTCGACCGCTGTTTGCATACCTCAATCAAAAGCTGCGACTGGTGCGGGTTTGTTGAATGATTTTCTCCGGGAACAAAATCCGGCGTTCACAAATTTTGACATCGGCGGACAGGCGCGTGCACGCATCGAGGCCAAAAGCGGGTTTGCGGTGCCAGGTGTCGCCGGTGCCGTGGATTTCAGCAAGGCATCGCCTGACAACACGTATTGGTTGTTGCGCGAAAAGATTCACATCGGCTGGAAGCCCATGCCGTGGGCAAACCTGTTTGTTGAAGGCCGTGACAGTTCATCCTGGCGTGACAAACGCACGCCCGAGCCGGAAGAGGATTCAGCCGACCTGCATCAGGCATTTATTGCGCTTGGCAACACACGGAACTTTCCACTCATCGCCAAAGTGGGGCGTCAGGAATTGAGTTATGGTGATGAGAGGCTGGTCGGAGGGTTCGATTGGAACAACATCGGGCGGGTATTCGACGCCGCCAAGCTGCGTTTTGAGAATGACACTCTCTGGGTGGATGCATTTGCCGGGCGCGTCGTCCTTGCCGATGACAACGAGTTCAACGTTGCAAACGATTACGACTGGTTCTCCGGCGTGTACGCCTCGACGCGCACTTTGATTCCGTGGCAGGAAACACAATTATATTTTCTCGCGCGAAACACAGGTGAGAAATCGCCCACGGCCACGTCCGGAAAACCACAAGCCGGTGGCCCGACTGAACGGGACATCTACACGATCGGGCTGCGCTTCAAATCATTGCCCGGACAATCCGGTGGTTGGGATTACGACGCGGAGATCGCGGGACAATTTGGCAGTTATTATGAACCTGCCTTGACGAACGACCTGGATCATCTCGCGTTCGCGGCGCATGTCGCGGGTGGCTATACCTTCCAAAAAAATTCCTGGAAACCGCGCCTCGGCCTTGAATACAACTTCGCCACCGGCGACGACAATGCCTCCGACGGCACACACGGGACGTTTGAAAATTTGTTCCCAACGAACCACAAATTTTACGGCTTCATGGATTTTGTATCCTGGCAGAACATCCACAACGTCCGTCTGACGGCATCTGCCAAACCTGCGAGCAGCTTCACATTGACAGCGGACTACCATCTTTTCTGGCTCGCAAGTACGTCGGATTATTTTTACGGGGTCAGCGGCGCCGCCCGCCGGACCGG
>CAZFNB010000020.1:0-10632 GCA_964520235.1 uncultured Bifidobacterium sp.
GTTGCCCGCCCACTCCTAAAAGACCTTTTCCGGAACGACCAAAGATTTTGGCAAAATAGCTTTGTTTGTTGGAAAGCTTTGAGGGAGTTAGTCCGAGTCCTTACCCTGAAGCCAGATTAAAAGTCCCTGTCTTCCAGGTTTTCTTGAAGGAAGGACTGGACACTGTCAGCAAACCTGCGCGTCGAAAAATTACTCAACAAAACTGACCAAAGCCTCGGTGAAAATCTTCGCGCGTCATACAGCCAACAAAAACAGCAAAAACACTCCGAGGGCGATGCGATACCACCCAAATGCGACAAACGTGTGGGTCTGTACGAAGCGTAAAAGCCACTTCACCGAGATGAAGGAGACGACTGCTGCCACAATGGATCCCAGCACAATCATGGTCCAGTTCTCCGAGGTTGCGCCCGATGGGGCATGATGAAGTGCTTTGAATATTTTGAGCGCGCTGGCTGCAAGGATCGTTGGAACGCCGACGAGAAAGGAAAATTCCGCTGCCGCTGGCCGGCTCAAACCAAGTAAAAGCGAAATCAGGATGGTGGTGCCTGAACGCGACGCGCCCGGAAAAACTGCGGCAATCAATTGTCCGACGCCAACTGCCACTGCAATCGCCCAAGTGACGTTGTCGGCAGATGGTTTTCCACGCAACATCCGCTCGACGACAATGAACAGGATTCCGCCAACCATCAGCGCGATGGCGACGGGTGGAATTGTTTCGGGGAGCTTGACGTGAAGTTTTTCGAGAACAACTCCCCCGGCACCGGTGATGATAAAAGCGGCGAGCAATTTAAGAACGTAATCACGGGCGGCGGAATCCTTGAGCGCGCGGGAGCATTGCGCGAGGCGATTGGGGAACAATGGGAGCACGGCGAGCACTGCACCGCATTGGATGACGATGTTGAACAAATCCGTTTGGCGTGGCAGCCAGCGTTCAGCGATGAGCAGGTGGCCTGTGGAGGATACAGGGAGAAATTCCGTGAGGCCCTCGATGATTCCGAGGAGAATGATGGCTATCCAGTCTGGCACGCGGCGTAGAGACGAAAAATCAACCTGTTTGGCAAGTGGCAAATAAAAAGGCGCGGAAGACGTCTTCCGCGCCCAACACAACAACGCATTTCAGCAGGTTGAATTACAGCCCGAGCTTGCCCAGAGCGGCTGATAGACCCAAGCCTGCCTTGGGTTCGACGGTATTCTGCTTCACCTTGAGCTGGCCAAGGATGGAATGCCAGCCGATGTAAATTTTGTGCCACTGATTTTCGAGACCACGCAAGGCACCCTCGCTCATTTCACTAAGATAGCGGAGCGACGGCGAGTTGCCGATCAGTGCATGGATTTCATCCTTGGTTGGATTGGAAACCTCCATACCCGCAAGGATGACCTCGAGTTCCTGGACGAGGACGCTTTTGATTTCGAGGAAGTGAGTTTCGTCCTCTGTCCCGAACTTGCGGGTGCGCGCGAGGTTGATGAACTGGTTGAACTGCTTCCAGCATTCGAGGTAGTTCTCGGTCTGCTGGATGAGTGGACTTAGTTTTGGACTGCTCATAGCTGTGTGCGTTATGTGGTTTTGGGAGAAATCATGACCTTGGGAGACGTCGAGAGAATCGGCGTGAGGAAAATGATCGCGCCGCCACGCAATTCACGTGCGGTGACCCGCAGGCTTGGATAGTGAACAACCAGTTCGTTCAACGGAAGGTGTGCCTCCTGTGCGTCGCGGAACGCCTCCAACACCGTGTCTCCAATTTCGCGGATGAGGTCGGACGGAAAACTTGAAGGCAGAGTGCTGACGACGACGCCTCCGCTGCGATCAATGGTAAAACTGCCGGAGGGCAGCTTGAGCAGCGTGCGCGCGGGTTTGGAAAGGAAACTCAGCAGCCCCATAGCGTCATTGCCTTTTTCATGCGTTCACGTACTTCGCCGGCATCGAGAGTGTTCTGCCACCCCACGCAAATCTGTGTGTCGCCCTTTTGCGCGACGGCCACGTTGCGTTGGAGACCCAGACCGTCCACTTGTTCCAGCGAGCCGGCCTGAAGCCTGTCACCCAGCGCGCGAAACCGCTCAATGCTGCGGCGTGACCATTCAGCCAGTTTGTCCGGACTTTCGAGGCCGCGCGATTCAACAGGACGTTTTGCATCCTCCGCAAAGGCGAGGGCGAATTCCACCCCATCCAGTTGTGCAAGGGACGCCAGTCCGGGGGCTTGTTGCCGCGCGTTGAGTCCCGCGGGCGAGTTGCCGGGAACGATGCCGTTTTGCAACTCGTCGAGCGCTTGCGCGGTTTCAAGGAGCAGCGCGTTGTATGATTTGTAGATTGTGCGCGGACGACCCGACTCAGGAGGAAGAAATTCAAAACTGCCGTTTCTCCAGCGAAGGATTTTGTGGAACGCCTCTTCGCCAAGGGAACTTTCCGTCTCCGCGTCAATGACCTCACCCGAGTTCACCCAGATGCGCCCCGTGAGAGGACCGTTGGTGACGCGCAAAACGGAGGAGCTTTGGGAGATACATTCAAGCTGGACGAGATCCACAAGACTTTTGCTCTGCACGCCCCGAAACCCTGCTTCACTGTCACGTCCAAGCAAGGATTCCAAACAGTGCAGGAACAACTTCATTTCATGATCACTCCCCGGCTTGTGCCAGTAGAGATCAACGCCAAGCGCATACACGCGCGAGCGGAATTGCTCGTCTGCAACAGCGGTGAGGACGACAGTGCGCAAATCTGGATACTTGCGGCGGACGATGGAGAGCAGTTGCAGCCCGTCCATCTTGGGCATGTTCAAATCCGAAACCAGCACGCGGTAATTGTTGGATTCCAGCATCGCCATTGCGCGTGTGCCCGAGTTGGCAATGTGGACTTCGGGTTTGCTCGGCAACATCGCGAAGGTTTCGCGATAAACCTCGAGCAAATCCGAGTCGTCGTCCACGAGCAGGATTTTGTGGCGTATGTCTGTCATCGAAAATTTCACCCGCTTCGTGACCGGTCTCTCGTCCCAAGCGGCCTGGCCGCGGCAGGTTCAGGTCTTTGAAAGCAAAACGTATTCCCCGGGAGTGGATTTTTTTAGAATTGGCCGGGTATTCCAAGTTGATGGGGCAACGGGGGATTGCACAAGGACTACGGGTAGGAACGCGGGGCAGTGCGCAGGACAACCAGTCCACTGATGGGACAAGGCAAAACATTTTTTCACGTCCATTTCCAGTTTGATCCGAGGAAGTTGGCGCATTGATTGCGGGTTCGATCGCGATTGCATCGAAACGACAAGTTTCATGGCACACATTCTGCGCCTGCGGCTAAAAGTTGTACGGAATGAAGTGGAACACGAGTCAAAAACTGCGTGCCGTGCGCGAACAAGACTGCTCGCGCCACCCCATGCAATTCCGAACAGGAGGAACTGCCGGGCCACGCAACGCCTGAGCTAACGCAGATTATGAGCGCAACACTTCAATCAGAGAAAAAGGGATTTTTTGGTTTCTTTCGGAACATTTTCCGGAAGTCAAATTCTCAGACTGCAACCAATGGTGACCGTGTGATCGGAGCCACGCCCGTCGCTCCTTTTCAACCCGAAATCGCCGCGCCACCCGTTGAAACTCCAGTCGCTGCCCAACAGACAGCCGCCCAGCCCGCTTCCACTGCCAATGGTGTCACGATTCCACTGCAATCCGTGATCTCAGCGCTGCCCATGGAATTGCGCTCCAAAGTCCGTGTTTCCCAGGCAGGTGGAGCATCCGTCACCATCCCGTTCGACAAGATTCTTTCGCAGCTTTCCACCGGCATTGTGAAAATCCCGTTCGGCGACATCCGTTCCACGGCACCGGAATTTTTCGCCCCCGGCATCGAGAGCGACCGCATCCAGGTCACCTTGCCCTTGAATGAAATCCTCTCGCGCATCAATCCCACGTTGCTTATGCGGCGCACGGCGCAGCGCCAGATGGATATCCCGGACGAAATTACCAGCCCGTTCGATGCTCACAACCTCGCCACACTTTCGGTGGGGAACGCGAAGCCGGTGACACCCGCTGCACCGCGCAAAGCCGCGCCCGCACAAACCGTGACCGGGCGCGGCTCCGTTCCCGCCGCGACACCCGGCATCCCGGCATCACCGATTGTTGTCGCGCCAAAGGTGGCCGCACCCCAGCCTGTGCCGTTTGCTGCCAACGCTCCAACCGCTCCTGTTCCGGCTCCATTCGCCATCCCGACAGGTGTGCGCAAGCCATCTCCTGCCGTTGCGACTGCGGAACCTCAATTTATAGCCGCGCCAAGTACCGAAGGACTGTTCATCACTGTTGCGTTGAAAGCGATCTCCGAAGAGTGGCCCGAGGCTTTGCGTCACGAAATCGTTCAGCAAAATCTTGCTGAATCCAAACTGGCGCTGCCTTCAGAGCCGGTCGAGCTTGCGCTCAAGCATGGGCGCGTGGCGTTTCCGTGGAAAGTCTTGCGCTCGTGGATAAGACCTGCCACGGCACCCATGGTTTCGGTGCATGACGCCGCAGAACTCGAACTGCCGTTGAAGGTGATCGCACCGCTGTTCGTCGCCCGTCAACGCGCCGCGAAACAATCCGGTCAAAGACTGGCCGTGGATGAGGCGATACCGGATTTGTTTTTTGGTTCACAGACACCTGAAGTCCCGGTGGCTCCAGCTGCGCCTCAGTCGTTTTTGCCGCCGCAATCCCCCGCCCGGGCCAGCAGTCCGTCTCCCGCGCCGTTTCCAGCGGCTGGATTTGAACCTGTCTTTGTCAAAGCACCCGTCGCCCCATCGTCAATAACACCGGCCATTCCGGTCGGTCTGCCGGTCGGTGCCACACCAATCGCTTCACCCGGCCAAAAACCGGCTGACACGAATTACTTCGGACGTGTGGCGGATCCAAGCTCGGACACGACAAAATTCCACGTCGCCGAACTGGCGCGCACCGGACCAAGCGGCACGGAATTCGTCACGCGCTACGCCACGCCGAACGAAATCGTTTCGCGCGCCGCAGCACTTGATGGTGTGGCCGGAGCATTGATTGCATTACCCGATGGATTGATGGTGGCAAGCCGGATTCCGTCGGATCTGAACGGGGACACGCTCGCGGCGTTTCTGCCCCAACTTTTCGCAAAGATGAGTTCCTGCACACGGGAACTCCGCATGGGCGAACTGAACAATCTCAATTTTACCGTGGGCAACGTGCCTTGGAAGATATTCCGGGTGAACGCGATTTTCTTCGCCGCCTTCGGACGCGCAGGTGAACCGATGCCTTCGGCGCAACTTGCCGCGCTCGCGGGTGAACTCGACCGAAAGAACAAGTGAGATAGATATGGCCATCATCAATCAAGCAACACGCGAACTGCAGGTAAAAGTCGTCTATTACGGACCCGCCATGTGCGGCAAGACGACCAACCTTGTGCAGGTTCATGATCACGTCCAAACAGCCGCAGGCAACAAGGGCAAGCTGGTTTCGCTCGCCACGAGCTCGGACCGCACGCTGTTTTTCGACTTCCTGCCGATCGAGGCCATGTCCATCAAGGGTTTCAAGACGAAATTCCAGCTCTACACCGTGCCCGGCCAGGTGATCTACAACACCACGCGCCAGCTCGTTCTACGCGGCGTGGACGGCATCGTGTTTGTGGCGGACTCGCAGTATGAGAAGATGACTGAGAATGTTGAAAGCTTCCAAAATCTTCAGGACAACCTGAAGAGCCTCAAGCTGAACATGGACGAAATTCCCTACGTTCTCCAATACAACAAACGCGACCTTCCGAACGTCGCGCCCGTCGAATACATGGATTTTCTGCTCAACAACCGTGACGTGCAGGTGCCGTCCTTCGGTGCCGCGGCACACAAATGCGAAGGCGTGTTCGAGACGTTGAACATGATCACGCGCATGTTGCTGAACAAGTTCATCAATCAACGCTCGCCGCAGTACGCATGACATGGGTACTCTCCCCCAACTGCTTGAGGAAGACATCCAGAAGCTCGATGACGTGTTGCGCGAGTTTTTGGGACGAAGCGACGCTTCAACAGCCTTGATCATTGACAAGGGCGGCTTCCTGATCACGGCACAGGGTGATTCGCGTCAATTCGACCTCACCACCATCGGAGCGCTTGCGTCCGGTGCCTACCTCGCCAACCAGACCATTGCCAACCTGGTTCACGAGTCCAATTTTGACAGTGTTTATCAGCAGGGCGAAACCTTCAGCATGCTGGCGACGAACATTGACGAGCATTGCCTGATGGTCGTCATTTTCGAGGCAAAGGTGGGTGTGGGTATCGTAAAGTATCACGCCACAGAGGCCCGGGAAAAAATCGCGGCGCAGTTGAGAGCGGCGGCGGAACGCGATCCGGGCGCCGGTCTGGATTTGTCCGTTCTCAATCTGGCGGACACCAGCGGACTTTTCAGAAAGCACGCCTGAAATTTCAAAGCGCCGCCTCGTTAAGACCGCGCGGGACGCGATCACGAGGCGGCGCTTTTAAGAGACACGATCGGAAGCGACTCAGTGCTTTCCGCTTTCCTGTTCGTCTTGAGAGGATTTCTTCCGGTCAACAAGCCACCAGATGAGCATGGCCGGGCCAAAACACATGGCCACACCAATGGGCATCGCAAAAATACTCCAAAATCTGTCGTCCAACATAGTGGCGGAAGAATCGCGACCGGCAGGTGCATTGTAAAGCCATTTCCAGGGGCGGCGCGATTGCGTTCCAGCATCGGCAGGAGTTGATCGCTCACGTCTTTGGGACTGCCCACCTGGCTGTCCGTCAGCAGCGGGCCCACCCAGAGCGTCTGCCAGATCAACGCCATGTCGCCGTTGTTAGTTGAGCGCGGCGACCTCGAAGTGTTTGCCCGACACCTCCAGTTGCGTGTCGTCAAAGAACACCTCGCGCTGGCCGCCGTGGGCAGCCGCTGCGGCGCAGCCTGTTGCCACACCCACGTCACAAACTCGTGCAGCAGTTGGCGCAGCGCGGCGACACTTGCCTCGGACTGCTCCCGCAGCCATTCACCAACCTGGGATTGATCGGCGAACTTGCCCACGCCGAAGAGTTCGCGCGCCAGCGGATTGTCATTGAGCGCTTCGCTGTCGGAGAGACATCTCCCCGCCGGAGCACAGCGCGTAGATCAATTGCCCAACGATCAGATCACCTCCGGCCCGTAACCGCGCTTCCGATCCGTGCGCGGATCCAGGCAGGAACATTGCCGCACCTTGTTCCACAGATTGAACCGCCGGGCCATCGCCTCGATGGCGACGAGGTGTGGTCGGTGTTGGCGACAAACTGAAATTTGAGCCGGGTCTCTTTCTTGGTGATGGCTGCCATGCGCTTCAGACAAAACCGCACAAAAATATATTCACCATCACTTGCAAGCTTTTACCTCACTCGTAATGATTGAGGCCTGCTTGCCGACCGCCAACTTCCGTTTCGACATTTCGTCCGTGGTGCCGCACAATCGGGACATGGCTTTTAGTCAATTAGGTTTGTCGCCCGTGATGGTCGAGGGCGTGAAGGCGATGGGTTACGTGGACCCGACGCCGATTCAACTGCGCGCCATCC
Organism: uncultured Bifidobacterium sp.; assembly: GCA_964520235.1. Classification (GTDB taxonomy): domain Bacteria; phylum Verrucomicrobiota; class Verrucomicrobiia; order Limisphaerales; family JADLHS01; genus JADLHS01. The sequence continues at coordinate 7,512 of CAZFNB010000020.1, forward strand.
CGTTGATTCTTTCCGGTCAGGACGTGATCGGCAGTGCGCAAACGGGCACTGGCAAGACCGCCGCGTTCGCTTTGCCCATTCTTTCGAAACTCGAAGCCAGCCGGCCCGGTCCGCGATTGCTTGTGCTCGAGCCCACGCGTGAACTGGCTGCGCAGGTGGAAACCGCCATCCGCGATTTTGCGCGTTTCACGAACCTTAAAATCGCCGTCGTCTTTGGCGGCGTCGGTTACGGCAAACAGAACGAGGCTTTGCAGCGCGGGGTGGATATACTGGTTGCCACGCCGGGCCGCTTGCTGGATCACATCGAACGTGGCACATGCCGTCTGGACATGGTGCAGCATCTCGTGCTCGACGAGGCCGACCGGATGCTGGACATGGGTTTCCTCCCGGACGTGCGGCGCATTGTGGAGCGTTGTCCGCGTCAGCGTCAGACCGCGTTGTTTTCCGCCACGATTCCGCCGCAGATCGAAACGCTCATCCAATGGGCGATGAAAAACCCGCAGACGGTGGAGATCGGCGCGCGGCGTTCACCCGCTGAAACCGTCAAGCACGTCATTTATCCCGTGGCCGACGCGCAAAAGACAGATCTGCTCCTCGCGCTGCTCGACCGTGTGAATTACGAATCCGTGATTGTGTTCTGCCGCACCAAACACGGTGCGGATCGGATCGCTCACATGCTCAAACGCAATAATCACTCCGTGGCGGTGCTTCACTCGAACCGGACGCAAGGCGAGCGCGAGCAGGCGTTGCGTGGATTCCGCGAGGGCAAGTACGAGGTGTTGGTGGCCACGGACATCGCGGCACGCGGGCTGGACATTGCGGACGTGAGCCACGTGGTCAATTACGATGTGCCACACCATCCCGAGGATTACATCCATCGCATCGGGCGAACGGGCCGCGCGGAAGCCACGGGCGATGCGTTCACGCTGATGGTTGCCGAGGATCAAAATCACGTCCTGTCCATCGAGCGGTTCATCGGCCAGAAAATTTCTCGCGTGAAGCTGGAGAATTTTGACTACCGCTACACCGCGTTGTTCGAGCAGGACAAGCCGGGTCAGCCAAAAGGATTTGTCGGTTCGGCCCGTGCCGTGCGGGTGCATGGCGGTTATCATTTTTCACCGGGCCGCAGGCGGCGACGTTGAGAGGGCGTTGCTCGACATCAACGGCGGTTCTGTTACGCTTGCAGCGTGAGTTTTGTCGCTGAATTCAATTCGTTGCCGCTTGAAGTCCTGGTGAAGCGTTCGTGCGACGCGGGCGCGGCTGTCGTTCGCGAATCGTTGGTGAAGGAAAAGCTTTCGCTGGCGGACTTCGCGCATTTGATTTCTCCCGCTGGCGGAGAATTGCTCGAGCACATGGGCCGCCGCTCGCAGGCGCTCACGCAGCAGCGTTTCGGCAAAGTCATCCGCCTTTTCGCGCCCCTCTACCTTTCCAACGAGTGCATCAACAACTGCAAGTATTGCGGCTTCTCCCGCGACAACCCGATCCTGCGCGTGACGCTCTCGGTGGAGGAGGTGAAACGCGAGGCGCAGGCGCTGGCGGCGCAGGGATTCCGAAACATCCTGCTCGTGGCTGGTGAGCATCCAAAATTTGTCTCGAACAATTATCTTCGCGATTGCGTTGCAGCTTTGCACGAGGAAATCCCCAGCGTGTCGCTCGAAGTCGGGCCGATGGAAGCGGAGGAATATCGTCCGCTTGTCGCGGCGGGCGCGGACGGGCTGGTGGTGTATCAGGAAACTTACGATCGCGCGGTGTACGACGACATGCACACCGCCGGGCCGAAAAAGAATTTCGACTGGCGGCTGGAAACACCTGAGCGCGCTTACGCGGCGGGGTTTCGTCGCATCGGTATCGGCGCACTCTACGGGCTTGCAGACTGGCGCTACGAAGCGTTGTGTGCGGCAGCACATGCGGATTATTTGCTGCGCAACTGCTGGAAGGCGCAGATCACCATCTCGCTGCCGCGATTGCGCCCGTGCGCGGGCGAGTTCCAGCCGCTCACGCATATTTCCGACCGCGAACTGGTGCAACTGGTCTGCGCGTTCCGCCTGATGTTCCCCGACGTGGGGCTCGTCCTTTCGACGCGCGAGCCGGCGAAGTTGCGCGATGGATTGTTTCCGTTGGGCATCACGCTTATCAGCGCGGGCAGCCATACGGAACCGGGCGGTTACACCGGGGCCGGGCGGGAAAAGATTCACCAGACTGTGCGCGGGCGGATCGTGGATTCCGGCGCTAGCGAATGGGCGGCTGCGACCAACGGTCATGCGACGAACGCGACCGGCCAGTTCAACATCGCCGACGAGCGTTCTGCAGATGAAGTGGCGAAGCTGATTCAACGTCTCGGTTACGAACCGGTGTGGAAGGATTGGGACGCAGCCTTGATGACGTGAGTGCCATGTCAATTGTTACCAACGGCCAATCCATGGCAGCCAATCTGCCCTGCACGATTGAGGAATTTCTTGTGGCGCAAAATCTTCTGCCGCGCAGCGTGGTGGTGGAGCACAACGGCGAGGCCGTGGCGCCGTCCGAGTTTTCCAAACGGCAACTTAACGCAGGCGACCGGCTGGAAATCGTGAAGATCGTCGCCGGCGGGTGAGATTCTGTTTCCACAAAACAACGCGGCCCTGAATCTCTTCAGGGCCGCGTTTTGAATTGTTGCGATTACTCGTCGTCGCTTGTTCCTCATCACCGCTTCGGGTTGACGATTTCGGCCATCTTGAAAATCGGCAGGAACATACAAATCACCATGCCGCCGACGACAACGCCCAGGAACACAATGAGGATGGGTTCGATGAGCGAGGTGAGTCCGGCAAGCGTGGTTTCGATTTCCTCGTCGAGAAAGTCAGAGATGCGCTCGAGCATGTTGTCAATTTTGCCGGTTTGTTCACCGGCGGTGATCATGCGGATGATCATGTTGGGGAAGACGGGATGTTTGCCCAACGCCACGGAGATGCTTTCGCCGCGTTCGATGTCGCCAGCCGCCACCTTGATGGCTTTTTCCATGATGACGTTGCCGACGGTTTGCGAGACGATGTTGAGTACTTCGAGAATAGGAACACCGCTGCGGATGAGCGAGGCGAGCGTGCGAGTGAAGCGCGCGAGGCAGATTTTGTGAGCGATGACG
>CAZFNB010000021.1:0-10379 GCA_964520235.1 uncultured Bifidobacterium sp.
GGTCGCGGTGAAGAATGCGCCCATCGCGCCGTGCGCCGGCATGATGCCGACGAGTGAAAACGGAATCGCCATCATCACGATCATTGGCGTCATGAACGAACGGAACCAACCAACCATCAGCACGTAAATTAGAACCAGGCACGCGGCGAACGCCGTACCGAGATCGCGGAAGACTTCGATGGTAATGTGCCATTCACCATCCCATTTTATGGCAGGCGTGTGGTCGGTGAACGGCTGGGTGGCATTGTAAATCTTGATCGGAGCGCCGGCCTCCGGCCCCGCGTGTTTCGATTCGTTCGCGATTCGCGCCGGGTCGGAGACCGGCGCTCCAAATTCCCGTGCATCCAGTTTCACCAGCGCCTCGTTCATCGCCTGAATCGCATAAACCGGGCTTTCCACCACGCCCGCAACATCGCCGATGACGTACGTTACCGGCATGAGATTCTTGTGGTAGATGCTCTTGTCAGTAGCGGTGCGTTCGACGGTAACCAACTCGCGCAATGGTATCAGCGGCGGTGTGCCACTTGGATTGCCGGGTTCGGGCAACGCATTGGCATCACCAGAACGCACGCGCAAGGCGAGCAATTCCTCCGGACTCGTGCGACTCGCCAGCGGCAGTTGCAACACGATGTTCACGTCCTCCTTTTCACGCGGCACATGCAGCAAATCCACCGACTGACCGCCGACCGCAATGGCCAGCGTCTGCGAAATTGTCTCGGCACTGATGCCGTGGAGCGCCGCTTTTTCCTTATCAATCACGAAGCGGGTCTTGGGCTGATCAGCTTCGATGTACCAGTCCGTGTCCACAACGCCAGGTGTGTTCGTAAAGATATTGATGACCTCTCGCGCCAGTGCGTGTCGCGCTTCCTCATTTGGACCGTAAATCTCAGCCACGAGTGTTTGCAGCACTGGCGGACCGGGCGGCACTTCGGCCACCGCGACGCGGGCACCGAACTTCTTCGCGATGTCTGCCACGCGTGGGCGGACGCGCTTGGCGATGTCATGGCTCTGCGCCTTGCGTTCGCCTTTCGGCACAAGGTTGACCTGGATGTCCGCCACGTTCGCGCCCCGGCGCATGAAGTAATGGCGCACCAGTCCATTGAAGTTGAACGGTGACGCCACGCCCGCGTAAATCTGATAATCCGTCACTTCCGGCTCGGAGCGCACGGCGGCGGCAATCTCGCGCACTGCCTGGGCAGTGCGTTCGAGCGCACTGCCCTCGGGCATGTTCAGGATGATCTGGAACTCGCTCTTGTTGTCGAATGGCAGCATCTTCACCTTCACCCAGCCGATGCCGACGAGCGCCATGGCCGCGAGTAGCAGACCCACGATGCTTGCGAGGAAAACCCACCGCCACTTCGCACTCTTAATCAGCGGGTTCATCACCTTGCGATAAAGTTTGGTGAAAAAGTCCTCCGGATGCTCGGAGTGCACGTGCGGTTGGTTGCCCTCCACCACGCAAGCCGCACCTTCCGTCAGGCAGGAATATTTTCGACCCCAACGCAGGATGCGGATGCTCGCCCACGGCGTGACAATGAACGCAATGAGCAGCGACCAGAACATCGCGGCGCTAGACCCAATCGGAATCGGCCGCATGTATGGCCCCATCAGTCCGCCGACAAATGCCATCGGCAGCACCGCTGCGATGACCGCAAACGTTGCCAGAATCGTCGGATTGCCAACTTCACTGACCGCCTCGACAGCGATGTCAGTCCACTTGCGGCCCTTGTTGAACGGCAGGTGAAAATGACGGACGATGTTCTCCACCACGACAATCGCGTCGTCCACGAGAATACCGATGCTGAAGATGAGGGCGAAGAGTGTGATGCGGTTCAGTGTGAAGCCGTAGAGATAAAACACGAGCAACGTCAGCGCGAGCGTGGCGGGAATGGCCACGCCGACAATGAATGATTCGCGCCAGCCGAGCGTGAGCCAGATGAGAACGGACACACCGAGCACGGCAATGGCCATGTGCAAAAGCAACTCGTTGGACTTCTCCGCAGCGGTTTCACCGTAGTGCCGAGTGATGGAAACCGAGACGTCCGCTGGTATCTCGCGACCCTTGAGCGATTCGACTTTGCGCAAGACTTCCTGAGCCACTGCGATGGCATTTGCCCCGGGCCGCTTGGCAATGGAGAGCGTAACGGCGGGTTCTTCGCCACCGGGTGTGGCCGAAGCGTGAGCCGCACCAGCTCCGAACAACACGTACTGCGTTGGCTCCTCCGCACCATCCTTGATCTCGGCCACTTCGCGCAGGTAAACCGGCTTGCCACTGAAAACACCAACGACCACGTTCCCGACGTCTTCCGCACTTTGCAAAAACGCGCCAGTCTCGATGACCACTTCCTTGTTCTGACTGGTCAACCCTCCGGCGGCAAATTGTTTGTTCGCCTGCTGCAACATGGGAATCAGGCCGGCGGGAGAGAGATTGCGGGAAGCGAGCTTCGCCGGATCAAGCAGCACGCGAACTTGCCGATGCGCGCCGCCGATGATGGTGGTTTCAGCCACCAACGGAACTTGTTTCACCGCATCGTCCACCTGGGCGACGAGGCGACGCAGTGTGAGGTGATCGTAGTACGGACTATGAAACGTGAGGGCAAGGATCGGGACATCGTCAATGGACTTGGCCTTGACCAACGGCGCAGAAACGCCGTGCGGGATGCGGTCGAAGTTCTGTTGCAGCTTCTGGTTCAACTTCACGATGCTGCGTTCCATGTCCTCCCCGACCTTGAAGCGGACGATGACCAGGCTCTCGCCGGGCTGCGACGTGGAGTAGATGTATTCCACACCAGGAATTTCCCAGAGCAGCTTCTCCATCGGTCGAGTGGCGCGTTCCTCGACTTCTTTGGCGCTGAAGCCGGGCATGGCCACCATCACGTCCACCATCGGTACTTTGATCTGCGGCTCTTCCTCGCGCGGTAACATCACGACCGCAAACACACCGAGCAATACCGACGCAATGACGATGAGTGGCGTGAGTTTGGAATCAATGAAGCTGCGGGCGACTTTGCCAGCCAGCCCGAGCTGTGGCTGCAGGGCGCTCACGAAATTTTCCTCCGATCATCTGTTCGGCAATGTGAAAAGGCGCAGAGGAGAAAAGGAGAATGAGTGAGCAGTCGAAGTTCGCATTCTCCCTTTCTCCATCTCCCCTTTTCTCCCCTGCGATTCATTTTGCCTCCACGGGCTGCCCGTCCAACAGACGGCCAGCATTTTCCACGACGATCTTCTCGCCCGCGCTTACACCAGAAACCAATTCCACTTCACCGCCAAGGCGCTTGCCGGTCTTCACCAAGCGAAGCTGGGCTTTGCCTTCCACGACGATGAAGACGATTTCCATTTGCCCGCGCAGAACAACCGCAGCAGCCGGAACGCGGAGTCCGGTCGTTTCGCCAACGGGCATGGCCACACGACCGAACTGACCGGCGCGGAGACCGCTGGTGCCTGGAAGATCGAGTTTCACCAAGAATGTGCGGCTGTTCGGGTCCGCCGCTGGTGCGATTTCGCTGACCAAGCCTTCCAGTTCCCTTTCCAACGCCGAGATGCGAACCGGAAGCTTGTCGGTGAGCTTGAGCTTGCCGACCACCGCCTCGGGCACGTCGGCTTCGAGCCGTAGCGCGGTCGAATCTTCCATCTCGAGCAACGGCTTGCCCGGCGTGGCGAGATCGCCCACGTCCGCGTGCTTACGCGTGATGACACCGGCGAACGGTGCGGTGACTTTGGTGTAATCCAACATCGTCTGCGCCTCCGCCACACCGGCGACAGCGACTCGGGCCTTGGCTTGGGCATTATCGAATTCCGCCTGCGAGAGAATCTTCTGCTCGAACAAGGTGGTCAGTCGTTTGAGGTCCGCCTCAGCCTGCTGGCGCAAAGCTACGGCCTGATCGTAACGCGCCTGCACTTCGCGCGCGTCAATCACCACGAGCGGTTCACCGGCCTTGACCTGTTGACCGGGCACGACGAGCAACTGCTCGATGCGCCCGCTGACCTTTGCCTCGATGACCGAGCGCAACTTCGCGCGCACCGTGCCAACGACTTCCTCAGTAGCCACGCGGGTTTTGCTTTGCACCACCTCCGCTCGAGCCGTGACGGTCGGAAGCACCGGCACTTGGGATCGCTCAGGCTTGTGGCCGCAACTTGTCAGCGCGACCGACAGCCCGACGGCGATGAAGATTCTGCCTTTCATGATTCCCTGATTGGCCCGCCAGACGTGACGCCTTCAGGCGGATGGTTGTTTGACTTCGCAACAACTGCCGGCGTCTTTGCCGATGCCAGCCTTCTTGAGCATGATTTCGAGCGGGCAGAAGTTCGTAAAGGACGATTGCAGGAGGTTGAAGCCAACGAACGCAGTGAACCACAGCCAGTTTGGGCTGTGGTAGTGCGCGAGCACGAGGCTCAGGAGGATGAACGTGCCGGCGAACCGGCGGATGATCATGTGCATTTTCATATTTCAATTCCTACCAACACCGAGCCGAGACGGAGCAAAAGGTCACAAGCGATTATTTCCTGGCACCCAAAATCTTTTCAGCCTTCTCGAATGAGCCGATGCTGAACACGTTGGTGTAGCCGAGTGTTTGCAACTGTCCCACGGCTATGCCGCTCCGGCGACCGCTTCGACAATGCAGCAGCACAACCTCGCTCTTATTTGTGACCACGGCGGGGAATTTCGTTTTCACCTCATCCAGCGGGATGTTGATCACGTTTGTGAGGCTTCTGGCCTTGAACTCTTCGACGGTGCGGACATCCACGACAAGCGCGCCGCGCTTCAGGTATTCACGGGCCTCGGCTTCCGACAATTCGGCCCGGGCGTTTGATCCAAACAAGGCGACCAAAGTTGCGATGATGGCTGGAGTGAGAATGAATTTCAGATGTTTCATCTTCATGGGATTGTCGGAACTTTCATTTCCCGGCATGGAATTGCTTCCACTTTTCGCGAACGGATTCGTGGAGTTTCTCGCGGAAACTGATCGGCATGGCGTGCGGCTGGCCGTTTTTGTAAAGCGTGATCGTTTTGCGGATGTTGTCCACGACGACCTGACACGGGTTGCAGCCCGCCATGTGCTTCTCGAATTCCTCGCAGACGGCGGGATCAACCGTGCCGTCCACGTATTCATTCAGCATCTTCAACAACTCTTCGCACTTCATGGTCGTCTTTGATTCATTGAGCCGTGATGGCCGGTTAGGTCACAAATCATTTTGCGCGATGGTTTCAAGTCAATGGTGGTGATGGCCGCGTTGCAATCGCCTGGCGGGATCGCCAAATTTCTGTGTCAATTCCTCGCGCAATTGCAGCCGGGCGCGGAGCAAACGCATCTTCACGTTGGACTCGCTGAGATTCAGCGCGGCGGCGGTTTCGGCGACGGACAAGCCTTCCACATCGCGCAGCAAAAAGACAAGGCGATGCTTGTCGTCGAGCTTGGCAAGCGACTCGTCAAGCAAACGCCGGGTTTCGTTACGTTCGACAAGCTGTTCAGGAGATTGTTTCCAGTCCGCGATGTATTCGGGGTGCGGGACAGAATCATAATCCTCGCGCGATTCGGTGGCTTCTTCCAGCGAGACGGTGGCGAGGCCCTTGCGTTTGCGGATGACTTTGAGCGCAGCAAACGTGGCGATGCGATACAGCCATGTGGCGAAACTGGATTCCTCCCGGAACTTGGCGAGGTTTTCCACCGCGCTGAGAAAAGCCTGCTGCGTCACGTCCTCGGCATCGTGCGGGTTTTGGAGGATACGATAAGCGAGCGAATATATCTGCCGCTCATGCCGCGTGGTCAGCTCCTCAAACGCCGCGATGTCGCCGGTTTTGGCGGCGGCGACAAGTTCGGCATCGGTGAGCGTTGTGTTCATGACTGCGACCACCCGAATGATGCGAAGTTCGGGCGCGTTTGAATAGAGGGAGTTTGGAGGCCGCCACCGCACAGACGGGCGACATTGGCGGAGGGTGCTGGGAAATCATGACTTGCCGATGGATTCCTGATAATGCTTCGGAGACATCCCGGTCAGACGTTTGAACGCCACCCAAAAGCTGTTCGAGTTGTTGTAACCGCATTGTTCGGCGACAACGTCAATTTTTTCACCGGATTCCGCGAGCAACTTTTTTGCACGTTCGATGCGAATCCGTTGGAGTTCATGGCCGGGCGGACGGCCCACATGTTGCACAAATGTCTGATGAAAGCTGCGCATGGACATGGCGGCGGCCTGTGCCAGTTCCGACACACCGATGCACTCATGGTAATGTTCCCACATGAATCGCAGGCTGCGGGCAATCCCCGGATGTTCCACGGCCAGAAGATCGCTGCTCTTGCGGTTGATCAGGCGCAGCGGCGCCACCCGAACCGGTTCCAGCTCGGGCGCAGGTTCGCCGTTCATCATCCGAGCCAGCAATTCAGCTCCACGATATCCGACCATCTCCATGTTCGAGTTCACGCTGGACACCGGCGTAGGCATGGCATCCACGGCAAGCAGCGAGTCGTTCATCCCGATGAGACTGATTTCATCGGGAAGTGACAGGCCGAGATCTTCGCAGATCTCCAGAACTTCAAGCGCGTGTTCGTCCGTGGCCGTGTAAAGCGCGAGAGGTTTCGGAGCGCGCTTCAACTCGGCCGCGAGCCATTTGCGTTTGTGCCGCCATTGAAACTGGTCGCTGCTGAAATCCGGCGAGCGATGCCAGCGCAGCCAGTTGCACGAATGTCCCGCCTCACTGACCACGCGCACAAAAGCCCGCCCGTTCTCCTCGTAGGCCCAGTTGTCACGATCACTGTAGAATGCAAAATTCTTCAGGCCGCGGGAGAGAAAATGCTCCGCCGCCAGTCGCGCACACTGGTCGTGATCCACAAGCACCCGGGGAAATTTCAAATGTGGACGGCGAAAACTGAAGTCCACCGTGGGTTTCCTGGCGCGCACCACGAACTCCGCCAGATCATCGCCCGCGCCTAGCCACGCAAGAATGCCGTCCCCCTCCCAGCCCCAGGGAATGACCTTCTCGCGCGTGACATCGCAACACAGATGCCATCCATGTTCCTGCGCGTAACGCTCGATGCCACCGTGCAATCGCTGGTCATACCAGCCCAGCGCGAGCAGCACGCGGGGATGTTTTCGTTTCACGGTGGATTGACGCATGACAGCATGGAGTCGTTCACTCAATCGGCCCGAACCGGAAATAATCAAAGTCTGCATGGCCCTGGCCGAGCGAATAAAGCCCGGTTTTGGCGCCAATCCAGACTCCTTGTTGTGCTTGGAACAGTTGAGGCATCTCGCACCAATTCCCGGCTGCATCTGCAAAGCAGAATCTGCACAAACCGCCGGCGCTCACCGAAACACGCACCCTTGACGAGGTCGAACTGGATTCGGCCACGACTTGCTCCTCGCCATTCCGAAAGACAACCTGCGCCCCGAATTCAGTCCGGCGCAACCCGAGGGCAGCATGAACGCGCCCCATCACAATCAACCCGGCTTCGTCACCGGTCTTCCCGCCGGAGAGATCCAGCATGGTCTCAGCGACAAACTGCCGGGCCGGAAACTTTTGCAGGAGCAGATTCGAGGCGGTTGCAAGTTCCTTCCCGGGCAATGCAAACATCCGCAGCCAGCCCGGACGCGCGGCAAGAGAGAACCAATCATCGCGATGGTTCGCCTGCCACTGCCATTGCAGACCGAGCTTGGACGAACTGAATTCGTCGCTTGTAGCGGGCGTGGCGATGCGAGCGGGCGGCAGGCCGGGTTTGCGATGTTGCAGCACCGGTTGCCCGGCGGCGACCGCTCCGTTGATCGCGCCCATGAGCGGCCAACCTTCCCGCCATTCGACCGGTTGCAGATGCACCACACGACCATAAACACCCACATCCTGAAAATGCAGAAACCACCACTCCCCATTCGGCGTGTCCACGAGCGCGCCCTGGTGCGGGCCATTGACGGATGTCTGCCCCTGATGCAACACGATGCGATCTTCGTACGGGCCAAAAATGTTTCGCGAACGCAACACCGTTTGCCAGCCGGTCGCCACACCGCCCGCCGGAGCGAGGATGTAATACCAGCCGTCGCGTTTCAAAAACTTTGGGCCTTCGAGCGTGGGATGACGCTCCGGCTTGTGGAAAACTATTTTGCCTTCGCCCAGCAACCGCGTGCCATCTGACGACATCGGACAGACGCGCAATTGGTGCTTCAACCCGGAGCGCGAGTGCGCGTAAGCGTGTACTAGATACGCCTGACCGTCGTCGTCCCAGAGCGGGCATGGGTCAATCAGCCCTTTGCCGGGTTGCACCAGATGCGGTTCGCTCCATTGGCCACGCGGATCGGTAGTGGTCGTGACATAAATGCCTTCGTCGGGCATCCCGAAGAAGATCCAGAATTTGCCGGCATGAAACCGGAGGCTCGGCGCCCAAACCCCGCAGCCAGGTTGAACTTCCCGATAGCGCGCGTCCGGCAGATTCTTCACCGCGTGATTGACCAGCGTCCAATTCACCAGATCAGTTGAATGAAGGATCGGCAGGCCCGGCGTGCAATTGAACGAGGATGACGTCATCCAGAAATCGTCGCCGTGCCGGATGACGTCCGGGTCGGAATAGTCTGCATAGAGAACCGGATTGCGATACGTGCCATCGCCGCAATCGGGCGTCCATGGATACGCGAAGTCGGTCGCGCCAGCGGAAGTTTTTAGGATCGGTGGTTGCACGTTAAGAGATGACTTTCACGGGTTTGATCACCGGCACGCCGATGTGGAAGATGATCCAGCCGATCACATACGCGCTGCCGCAAACGAGCATGATGAGTTTATACGAACCGGTGTCTTGCAACTGTGTGCTGACAAACCAGAAAAATCCCAGCGACAACAACGACGCGAGCGTACCGCCAAAACCGATGACCGATGGCACGGCGCGTTTCGGGAACATGTCCGCCACCACCGGATACATCGTGGCCGACCAGCCTTGGTGTGCGGCACTGGCAAGCGCAAACAACGCCGCTGCGAGCCACTTGTCCGTGAGATACGGCGTGGAAATCACGGGCAATGTGCAAATCGCACAGATGAAGGTCGCCGTCTTGCGGGAACGATTCAGTGTCCAACCACGCTTCAAAAAATACGCGCTCAGACCGCCGCCAAAGATGCTGCCGAGGCACGCGCCCGTCCCGACAATTGCCAGCGGCAGACCGAAGCCTTTCAAATCCAGCCCAAACTGTGTGCTGAAAAATCCCGGCAACCAGAAACCATAAAACCACCACACCGGCCCGATGAGCAGTCCCGTGAGATAATAAGCCCACGCCTCGCGATAGCGCATGAGCTTCGTCCACGGAATTTTTTCCTCGGCATTCTCCGCCACGCCGGTGCGGATATGCACGAGTTCCTCCGCCGAAACGCGACTGGATTTTTCCGGCGACTGAAACAACCACAGCCAGAATCCCAGCCAGATAAATCCCGCGACGCCAAGCGCGATGAATGTGCCCTGCCAGCCAACAAGGCCGAACATCCACGGCACGAGCAGCGGAGCGAAAATCGAACCGAGATTTGAACCGGAGTTGAACAAGCCGGTCGCCACCGAGCGTTCCTTGGGCGGAAACCATTCAGCCACCGTTTTGGCCGCAGTGGGGAAATTGCCCGCCTCACCAAGTCCGAGCGCCGCGCGAGCGAAACCCCAGCTTCCGACTGAACGAGCCAGCGAATGGCCCATCGCTGCGACGCTCCAGAATGCGATGGCGATCGCGTATGTCCACCGCGTGCCGACGATTTCCATGATCGGCCCGAAGATCGCCTGACCAAAAGCGTACGTCGCCTGAAAGCAGATGTTGATGAAGCCGAAATCTTTTTCAGTCCAGCCGAACTCCTTGACCAGTTCGGGTTTGAGCAGGCCGAGAACCTGCCGGTCCATGTAATTGATGACGCACGCGAAGAAGAGAAGCGCGCAAATCACCCAGCGGAATTTCCCAAGCTTGTTCATTTGATGGTGATTTCCTCCGGCTTGATGTCCGCACCGACCATAAATTTCTGCTTGGCACTGCTCAAATCGCAAGACTCCAGCGTGACATTGCGGAAGGTTCTGCCGCCGAGTTGAAGGAACAATTCTGTTCCCGTCGGCGCGGCGGATTTCTTGATCGTGATGTCCGCCGCGTCCATCAGCTTGAACACCGGCCCGTCAGCAGGTGTGATCTGCACATTGTCGAACACCAGATCTTTCGCGAAATTCGCAACGACCCCTTTCGTGGATTTGATCGTCATATCCTTGAACCGGATGTTTTCAATGAGTGAATCCGCCATGCCTTGAATCAGAATCGCCGTGGGCGCACCATCGCCATTGATGTTTTCAAACTGCATGTTGCGGAACACTGGCGGGGATGTTTTCGTCAGCTTCTGCCGATCTGAGCCGTAATCCATGTTAAGGATGGCGACCTCGCGTTGC
>CAZFNB010000022.1:0-10257 GCA_964520235.1 uncultured Bifidobacterium sp.
TCATCGCCGGCATGAGCGTCGTGGGCGAGGATTTCAAATACAACATCCTCTACGTGCCCGAGGTGCTCATCGCCGCGCGCGCGATGAAGGCTGGCATGGGCGTGCTCAAGCCGCTCCTATCCGCGCACGATTCCGGCGTGCAACCGGCGGGCACGCTGCTCATGGGCACGGTGCGCGGCGACCTGCATGACATCGGAAAAAATCTCGTCTGCATGATGGCCGAGGGCGCGGGCTTCAAGGTCGTGGACATCGGCGTGGACCAGAGCATCGAAAAATTTCTCGCCGCCACCGAAACGCACAAGCCCGACATCATCGGCATGAGCGCGCTGCTCACCACGACGATGACCTACATGAAAACCGTCGTGGACGGTTATCGCGAGCGCGGGCTGCCGCAGAAATTCGCCGTCGGCGGCGCGCCCATCAGCCAGTCGTTTGCCGACGAGATCAAGGCCGATGGTTATGGCGCAGATGCGTCGAGCGCGGTGGATTTGTTTTTGTATTTCATGGGCAAAGGCCCGCCGCCGAAAGCGAAGTCGAAGATCGAAACAATCAACGAAGTGAAGCACGAGCGCGAGTCGGCGGCCAGTAATCCGAACGCCAAATCCAAATACCAAATTTTATATTGGCAGGACATTCCATCCGAAATCAAAGCGTGGGATGATTTTGACGAAGTGAAACTCACCTTGCCCGAAAAATTCATCGTGCGCATTGACGCCTCCGCTCAAAAGCAAGGATTGATTTCGCAAGATGCCTACTCTGCGCATTTCCGTTGGAGCGACGCGGCAGAACGCGCCGGTTCTCCGAAGCAAGTTGCCGACGCGGTGTGCGAGGAATTGACTGCGCAATTCTAGATCGGTGGCAGCCGACGTGAGTCGGCTCAAACTTTTCCTGAAATCAGATGGAGCAGACTTACGTCCGCTGCTACATCACCCGCGATTGAACTTTTCCACCACTTCGCGAATCGCCTGTGTGTGTTCCGGTGTGCTGCCACAGCACGAGCCGATGATGTTCGCACCCGCTGAAATCGCATCGGGAACATTCTTCGCCATGTCAGCGGGAAGTTGTTTGTAAACCGCCTTCATGTTTTCCAACACAGGCAATCCCGCGTTGGGCTGCACCATCACCGGCAACCGGCAGCTCGCACGATATTGCTTCGCAACCATCGCCGCGCCGTTCATGTCCATGCCCGTGCCGCAATTGAGAGCGATGATGTTCGCGCCGCGTTCTTCGGCGAACTCCGCCGCGCGCTCGGGCGTCACGCCCATCATCGTGACGTAAAAACTTTTGTCCTGTGACAGGTCGTAAGCCAGCGACGCGATGATGCACGGCGCGCCCGCCGCTTTGGCTGCATCAATCGCCACACCGGTTTCTTCCAGCGAGGTCTGCGTCTCGATGATGATCGCATCCACACCCGCCTCAACCAACGCGCGGGCCTGTTCTTCGTAAGCCGCGCGCGCTTCGTCCTGCGAAAGTTCGCCGTAAGGTTCGAGGATCGCGCCCAGCGGACCGAGGTCACCGAGCACAAAGCCTTCGCGCCCACCGAACGCCTCCCGTGCAATGCGTGCGCCGGCTTGGTTGAGTTCACGCAAGTGCTCGACGTGTCCGTGCCGCTTGAGCATCAGCCGGCTGCCGCCAAACGTATTCGTGATGAGACAATCCGCGCCCGCTTTCACGTAGCGCCGTTGAATCGCGAGCACGCGGTCGGGATGCGTAAGATTCCAGGCTTCGCCACAGTCGCCGTTCGCGAGGCCCGCGAGCATGAGTTGCGTGCCCATCGCGCCATCGCAGACAAGCCGGCGTTGCCGCAACGTTTCGAGCAGGGATTTTTTCATTTCAACGCGGGGGATTTTGAACCACGAAATACGCGAAACACACGAAAGTAAAGTTCGCGCGCGGAGACTCTGGCTTTTCGTGTCATTTCGTGTGTTTCGTGGTTAAACGTCTTGGGCTGTCACGCTGCGATCAAAATTTCCGAGTCTGTGATTTTCAATTCCACACCCGCCGACTTCGCGGCTTCCTGCAATGCAGCGTTCAACATCACCACCGGGTCTTTGCTCACGGTGAGGCGGCGCATCAGGCCTTCGCCCTTTTTTGTGCCAACGGTGAGCGTGACCTTAAGCCCCTTGCGCTTGCAACCGACGCGCGTACCGTTGGCGAGGGTGACATTCATCGGTTTGAGGAACGCGTCCACGTAGTGCGAACCGATGCCGGATTTTTCGGCGAAGGCGGGCGGGAGTTTTTCTCTGGCCGCCAGATTGATGTCACAGAGTTTCGTCATGTGTTGCCCAGATTTTTTCAGAATCCCGGCCGAAAGTCCATGCACCGCCCTCGCGATTTTATGGACGATTATCCAGTGATGCCGCGCGGCTAAGAAAGCGCCGGACGACGCGCACGCCGGTGCGGTGCGCGGCGATACTGGCAATCCGACAGCGCACACGTCTCGCATGGAACGAGCCGGGACAGCTTTGTTGCCGCTTCGCGTTGGGAAGCGATGCCGACGAGTGCGAGCAAAGATTTCTTTGGCTTCAACATTCCGCTCTCCAACACCGCCAGTTCACCGGGCAGTGTGCCGGTGTTTCCCGGCAACAGTTGCCAGAGTTTGTGTTGCTCGGAAATGTCCCAGCCCGAGTAACCGGGGCTGTGATGCGGCAGGGCGATCTTTTGCCGGGTGTCGGCCCAGGTGCAGATGTGACCGTTGGCCGTGGCGATGAGTTGTTCGACCACCGCCGAGCCGAACATTTCGAGGAAGAAGTATTCGTCCGGTTTGCCATCAAGCCAGAGTTCGCGTGCGTGTTCCTCACATTCCTTGCCGGCGCTCACCGCGACAACGACGGCTTGGGTCGCGTGGGCCGTGGCAAATTGTTCGCACAGCAGCTTTGAGGAAAACTCCGTGCCGTTGATACTGAAATGCGTGTCGTTGATCTCAACCGCCTCGGTCTGCCGCGCGTAAATCCAGGGCCGCCCATGCTCCGCGAACCACGCCCGCGCCCCATCCGCCAGTTCCCGCGCGCGGTCTTCCAACGTGCGATGCGGCGGGTAGCCCAGCAGCCGGATGTACTCGGCTTCCGGCACGTTGCAGTCGGGACGGATGACGAGGGGATCAAACATCGGATGTTTGTGACGAACTCTGTGATATGCCCATCTAATTAGCACCCGGCTTCAGCCGGGTGGGATCACGATAAATTGCACTGAGCCGTTTCAACGGCTTGTCGCCGCGCGGGAAACCGTTGAAACGGTTTTCCTGTCCCGCGGCGGCTGACCCCGGGCTAAAGCCCGGGGCTAATGAGAACAAAACGTTCACGTCTGGAAATCTTCCGTTGCCGTGTTTCCGACCGGATTGAACTGGCAACCTTCGACGAAGTAATTGAAAAACTCGGGATGCGTTTCCAACCGGCAATGCGTGACGCGTTTGACGAGCGATTCAAGTTCGGCGCGTTTCGGCTGCGACAGCAAGGCGATGCACGCACCTTCCACCGCGGCGTTGCCGACCTGCACGATTTTGGCGTCCGGCAGATTGGGAATCAGTCCGATGCGCCTGGCGGATTGGATGTCGAGATGCCGGCCAAAACCGCCAGCGAGATAAAATACGTCGAGCTCGTCGAAGCGAAGTCCGTATTGATCGAACACGACCTGCAACCCGGCGACGTTCGCGCCCTTGGCTTGGGCGAGTTCGTTGATGTCGCTCTCGGTGAAATAAATCGGGTGATCACTTTTCACGTCCAGCGTGAAGCGATTCCCGTGCTCGAAGCGGCCCAGCGGATTGATGCGTTCGGTGCGGAGCAGTTCGCTCAACAGATCAACCAGCCCCGAGCCGCAGATACCTTCGGCAGCGACAGTGCCGATGACTTGGGCGCGAACCGAACCGTCAGCGACGATTTCGATTTTCTCGATTGCGCCGGGCAGTCCGGGCATGCCGCAGGAAATTGCGCCGCCCTCGAACGCCGGCCCGGCGGGACAGGACGCAGCAAAAATTTTGTGCCGGTTGCCGATGATGAGTTCCGTGTTCGTGCCGATGTCCATGACGGCGATATTGCGGTCCTCATCGGCAAGATTGATCGCCAACATGCACGCGGCGGCGTCCGCGCCGACGTGTCCGCTGATGATGGGCATTCCATAAACACGCGCCTTGGGATGCAACGGTAGTCCGAGGCGTTTGGCGGATTCGGTCAAACTCGTAGTTGCGCGACGGCCTTCGGTCATCTCTTGTTCCGTGACGGATTGATAAGGACTTTGACCGATGGAATGGACGTTCAGCCGGAAGAACAGATCGCGCATCGTGGAGTTTCCAGCGACGACAAGTTCGTAAATAGTTTTGGGATCAACCGGCAGTTCCTCGATGGCGTGACTGAGATAACCTGCCAGCGTCCGTTGCAACAAATGGGTGCCGTCCTCGGTGTCGTATTGAATGCGCGCCATCACGTCCGAGCCACCGAAGCGCTGCGGGTTTTCAAACGACGCATCGGCGATCACCTCACCCGTTTCCAGATTCAGGAGACGCAACACCACGGTCGTCGTGCCCAAATCCATCGCGAGCCCGTGAATCGGGCCGGTGCTGCGCTCAATCTCCACGCCATCGAGCAAGATGCGGTCGCCATCACGCGTCACCGCCGGAGCCAGCTTGATCGGCGACTTGCTCGCCGGAAGATTCAGGGCGTGCCGTTCGATTTTCATCTCGCCGCGGCGCATCGTGTGGCAGCGAATCGTTCCCGCATCAGCAGTGATGCGCGTGCAACACGACAACCGGAAATTTCCCTTGAGATGTTTCTCGGCATCGGTCGGCGCGGAAAGCAAAGACATTCCCTCCGTGATTTCCACGAGGCACTCCTTGCACTTGCCCTGCTTGCGGCAGGAGGTGGGCACGTTGATGCCCAGTTGTTCGGCGCAATCGAACAGCGTGCTTGATTGACCTGCCGCGCGTATCTGACTGTTGAAATGTAATTCGACGCTCACACCAAGATTTGACCGGTGCTTGAAAGCACAACCGCATCGCGCCGTTCAACGGCTCATCTCGTATGCCTGCATGATCGTGGCGTACTTGGTGATCATGTTCGGAACTTCCCAGGCCGGCAATTTTCCGTCACGGAGATATCGCAGATAATTTTCCGTGACCTGCGCGAAGTGGGCTTCGTGGCCGACATCGTATTTTGCGGGCACGGTCAGCCGCCACGCCTTGCCGTCCCGCTCAAAACCGATTCCGGGAAACCTGGATTGCAGTGATTCAACTGCGCTCTGGAGCGTGTTTTCAAAAGCCGCCGCATCCGTCGCGCTCGTATTTTCGACGTAGAGAACGGGTTTGAATTTTTGTTCCGCACCCTGACGGATGACGAGGTTTGCTCTCGTGCCGCGCATCACAGAATAGTGCGTGTCGCCAGTGCCGGGCGGCGCTTCAAAATTCCAGAGCACGGAAACCTTCGCATGAACACCGCGCACCGTGTAGGTGAACTCGCCGTTGGAAAAAACCTGCAACGCGCCATCCTTTACATCGCCCGCAAGATACGTTGGGAAATTTTCCGAGCCGGTCACTTGTTTGAATTGCTCGCGCGTCAGCGGCGTGGCCCAGCGGCGTGCGCGCAGCATTTTCACGTCCGCCACGTCGAGGGTTTGTTCCGGGAACGCCGCCCACTGGATCAAGTCCACCAGGTGCGTTGTCACGTCCACGATGCCCTAGCCCTCCTGTCGCACGTCGAAGAACCATTGCGGTCGCTTGAGCGGTACGCCCGCCACCAGTTTTGAAAAATGGTGGACGCTTTCCTTTGTGATGGCCGGTTGTTCGGGAGAACCTTTCACCAGTTCGCCGAACAACGCCGCGTTCCGCGACAACTCGCGTTGGAGCATCGAATTGATCTCGAACCGCTCCGTCATGATGTCGTAGAGAAGAACGTGGTTTGACGCAGCCACCGAGAATGCCTGTTTCAATTTTTCCAGGTCTCCCGGCGTGATGGCCATCGGTTTGTCGGCCAAAACATTCAGCCCGGCTTTCACGGACCGCAGGATGTAATCCGTCTTCTTCGCATTGTTGCCCGCGAGCACGACGATGTTGCCGCTTTTTTCCGCGAGCGCCTTTTCAAAGAAGTTTTCTCCGGTGTGAATCTTCTCCGCCCAGTGGGTCGGATCGTTCGTGCGCGTGTTGAAACGTTCGATGCGCTTGAGGTGTTCATCGAGGTCGTCACCACCCGGCGCATAGACGTGGACGACCGGATCAACGTCCGCGTACATGAACTTCTGCACCAGCGCGGCATGAAAATGGCCGGGGTCGATCGTGACCAGCTTGAAACGCGCGGTATTGGAATTCGTTTGCGCTTTCGCGGAGTTCATGGTCGCCATCGCGCTTAAAAGCAACATCACCGTAAGAGCACGTTTCATTTCAAGCCTTTGATAAACGCACCGCTCCATACGATCCGCGCTCCGGTCGCGACAACATCGCGTTGGCCTGGTCGTCGTTGATGAAACGCCCGGTCTTCACATCCCATGTGAGCGGTCGGGCGAGTTTCATGGCAATCCAACTGACGATGCACGCGGCGTTGGCCCGCTCGGCAATTGGCGCGGGCACGAGCGGCGTCTTGCGCGACTTCACGCATTCGAGCCAGTTCTTGTGATGCGACGTGCTGTGCGGGAACTGGACCGTCACGCCATTTGGATCGAGCAGCTTTGCGTCGCTGGCATCGAGTGACTTCAATCTGGTTGGCTTGGAGGTTGGATCACTGGCCGTGGCGCCTTGTGCGTCGCGCGAAACGAAAATCCAGCCTTCATCGCCAATGAACTTGATGCCGTTGGGAAATTTGTCCGAGACGGTCATCTTCACGTTGCCGGGATAAGTCAGTTCGACGTGATATGCGCCGTGGACGTTCCAGATTTTATTCGTGGGGAATTCGCCCTTGCCCTCGACCTTGGACGGCCCGCTGAGTTCGCAGTTCATGCCCCAATGGGCAACATCGAAGTGATGCGCGCCCCAACCGGTGATCATGCCGAGGCAGAACGAATCGTTGCGCAGCCAGCCGGGCCGCGAACTGACATCGGGCTGGCCGTTCTTATCCAGCTTTTGCGAATGCACCCGTTGCTCGGTGTAATAAACCTTTGGTGTCGGCCCGAGCCACATGTCGTAATTGAGATTTGCGGGCACCGGTTGCTCAGGATCGTCGGCTGCGGTGGGATCCGTGGGCAATCCAATCTCGACCTGCTTCAATTGGCCGACGCGCCCACTGCGAACGAACTCGCAAGCTTTGCGGAACTGTTCATTCGGCCCCCAGGAACGTTGCTGGCTGCCGAGTTGAAAAATGCGGTCTGACTTCATGATTGCATCACGAAGGATGACACCTTCCTCATGCGTCATCGTCATGGGCTTTTGAAGATAGACATCCTTGCCCGCCTTGATTGCGGCGAGCGCGAGTTCGGCGTGCCAGTGATCGGGCGTGCTGATGGTGACGGCGTCAATGTCCTTGCGCGCGAGCAGTTCGCGGTAGTCCCCGTACACGTCCACTTTGGGCGCGGGATCGAGTTTGCCTTTGTACAACTTTTCGATGCAATCCTTGCCGCTGGCGGCGCGACGCGAATCGAGGTCGCAGACGGCAACCGATTCTGCGAGGCCGGAATTCGCCACACCGACCATGTCATGCGATTGCGCAATGCGCCCGCAACCGATGTGGCCCACGCGGATGCGGTTGCCCGGCGCATCCGCCCCGATCAAGCGCGCTGGAACGATCAGCGGAAAACCAATCGCAGCAGTGGCAGCGGCGGTGGATTGAAGAAAGGCACGTCGCGACAGTTTGAGTGAGGAATTCTTTGGCATGATCATGCTGACGTTATGCCCGGACACCGTGTTCAATCCAAGATTAAACCGACGATCCCGGAATTCTCCATGTAGTTTTCTGCCGGGCGAACGACTGCCGCTTGACCGTTCTGATTTTCTTCGCCAGCCTCGCGACATGAAACCACATTCGCTCACGCTGAAATGCCGGGCTTTGTTTTGCTTGCTCTCGCTCATCGGTTTTTTTTCATCCATCGCCCGCGCCGAATGGCGGCAGGATGAAAGCTCCCTCGCGTGGCACGACGGCACGAACATCGTCTGGCGTTTCAGCTTCGATGCGAAGAAGGGTAAAACGTTTTTCGATCCCGTTGGCATTGGCGGCACGAAGTTCACGAATTTCAAACCGGAAGATCATCCGTGGCACTATGGGCTCTGGTTTTCGTGGAAATACATCAACCACGCGAACTACTGGGAGGAAAACCGCGAGACCGGCAAAGCCGAAGGCGCGACACGCTGGACGCCACCAGTCATCGAAACCAAAGCTGACGGCAGCGCACTGGTGAAACTCAACGTCACTTACACGCATCCCACGGGCCGCGTGGACATGACGGAAAGCCGCGAGTTGAAAATCTCCGCGCCCGCAAGTGATGGAAGTTACTCGATTGACTGGCGTGCGGATTTCAAAGCGGGAACTGAAGGTGCGGTATTGGATCGCACACCGATGCCCGGCGAACCGAACGGCCAGGTGAACGGCGGTTATGCCGGGCTCGGATTGCGCATGTCCGCGCCGCCACTCGGCTTTTCCGTGCTGTGCAGCACGGGCGCGGTAAGCCGGTTTGAAAATGATCGCGCGAGACCGAGCGCTCCTGCCATCGCGTGTAATTTCACAGACGGTCTGCGTGATGCCGGCGGTATTGCAATCTTCAGCGATCCCGTCAACGCAGGCGACAGCGCGCCGTGGTACGTCGTGAATTCAAAAGATATGCGCTTTGCTTGTGCCGCGATTCTCGCGCCGAAGATTCGCACGCTCAAAGCGGGCGAAGAAATGAAGTTGCATTATCGCATTGCCGTCCGCCCAAAGGCATGGACAGTGGAATCGCTGCAAGAAGCGAAGTGAGAACACACATAATGGCGGTGCGATTGAAAGTGGCTTTTTAGCTGGTGGGACTGCTCGCGCTGCGAGCAGTAGCGCCGCGTGCAGCGGCGCAAGGTCTTTGTTTGCTTCACGCAAACCGACGTTCGTTCCGCCCGCTATTACGCGGGCGGAGTTCTCGCAGCGCGAGAACTGCCACCACTCAGATTGCCCGCCACTTTCACCGCGCATGTAACGCAGACACAATTTTTCCCGTGTCGTAAACACAACCCGCCCAGGTTCCGCCGCTCGCGAGTTGAAGCGCCGCCCAGAGTCGTGTGTCCTCCGGCAGCGCGGCGTTCGGAGACAAATCCTTTCGCATCTCGCGCCGGGCCAAAACTTTTGCGCCTTCATCCGGCGTGAAGCGTCGGCCGCCTTCACCCACCAGATTCACGCTGCCTTCGCCGCGATTGCGATCAATCACGATGCGGATGACGTCGCCATCCAAAACTTTTCCAATCGGCCCACCCGCCAATCCTTCCGGTCCGATGTGCCCAAGACATGCGCCGGTCGAGAGACCGGAGAAACGCGCGTCCGTCAGCAGTGCGACGTGTTTGCCGAACGGCAGATGCTTCAACGCACCGGTCACTTGATACGTTTCCTCCATGCCTGTGCCCATCGGCCCGATACCTGTCAGCACCAGCACATCACCGGCTTTGATGCAGCCTTCCTTGATCGCCGCCATCGCGGCTTTTTCGCTCACAAACACGCGCGCCGGACCTTCCTTGCGATAAATGCCGTCCGCGTCCACCACTGACGGATCAATCGCTGTCGCCTTCACCACCGAGCCTTCGGGAGCGAGATTGCCGCGCGGAAAAATCAGTGTGCCCGTCAATCCGCGCTCGCGCGCCTTGTCCGGCGGGAAGATCACTTCATCCGCATCCACGCCGTCGAGTTGGCGCACCAATTCGCGGAAACGTATTCGTCGTTCAGATTTCTCCCACCAATCCAGATTCTCGCCCAAGGTTTTTCCGGTGACGGTGAGCACGTCGGTGTGAAGCAGGTTCAATCGCCGCAAATGCAGCATCACTTCTGGCACGCCGCCCGCCAGAAACACGCGCACCGTTGGGTGATAAATCGGGCCGTTCGGCAAAACACTGACCAAGCGCGGCACGTGGCGGTTCACAGAAATCCAATCTTCTACTGTCGGACGCTTCAATCCGGCGGCATGTGCAATCGCTGGAATGTGCAGCAACAAGTTCGTCGAGCCGCCGAATGCGGCGTGCAACACCATCGCGTTCTCAATACTAGCTGGCGTGAGAACATCGCGCGTCTTGAGTTTGCGTCCATCAAGATGATGCAGCGCCCGTGCGGAACGCCGTGCCATGTCCAACCACACTGGTTGTCCTGACGGCGCAAGCGCCGAGTGCGGCAGTGAAAG
>CAZFNB010000023.1:0-10201 GCA_964520235.1 uncultured Bifidobacterium sp.
TGGTCGTCACCGAGCCGAACCCGCCGACGGAATGGCCACGCATCGAGAACGCGCCCGCCGGCCGCAGATCCGGGTCTTCGCTCTCGGTCAACGTGAGCGCGTGCTTGATGCCGACGGTGAAATACTCGCGCGGTTTCTCGGCGAGCATGTTCTTCACCATGGCGATGAAATGACCGCCCGTCACGTCGCGCGAACCGAGGCCGGCGGAGCAGGCGTAAATTTTCGGGATGCGCGAAATCTTCGGATACTTGAATTCGCCGTTCGAGCCGTAGCTGAGGCCGGTGAGCGCGTCGGCGAACGCGGCCTTGATGCCTTGCACGAGCGGATTGGATTGCGCGAGCGGATTGTCCATGCGCTCGGCGACGGTGATGGCTTTCACGCCTTTGAGCGCGTCCACGAGTTGCGTGGCCGGGAATGGCGCGAAGCACGTGACGTGAACGACGCCGACCTTGAGATCCATTTCGTCGCGCATGTAATCGGCGGCGGCCTGCGCGGTCTCCATCATGCCGCCCATGCCGACGAGCGCGTATTCTGCGTCATCCATGCGATACGTGTCCACCATGCGATAGCGGCGACCGGTCTTGGCGTAATACTCATCCATCGCTTCCTGCACGGCCGCCTGACATTTGTCGTAGTAAGTGCGCTGGGCGATTTTGCCCTTCATGTACGCGTCCTGATTCTGCACCACCCCGGTCATCATCGGCGTTTTGGGATTGAACAGACAACGCAGCTTCTGATTCGGATCACCGATGTACTCCTTCATGAACTCGAGTTCGGGAAACTTGATGTTCTCGATCGTGTGCGTGGTAAGGAAGCCGTCCTGCACGTTCATGAACGGTGTCTCGCTCGACTCGGCGGCGCGGCGCGCGATGAGCGCGAGATCGCCCGCCTCCTGCGCGTTGCGTCCGAACAAAATTCCCCAGCCGCAATCCGCGACGCTCATCACGTCGTCGTGACCGCAATGCACGTTGAGCGAATGCGACGTGAGCGCGCGCGCGCCGATGTGGAACACCACGGGCAGTCGCTTGCCCGAAATCGTGTAGAGCACTTCCTTCATCAGCACGAGGCCCTGGCCGGAAGTGAAATTCGTCACGCGTCCGCCCGCGAGCGCGAAACCTTCGCACGACGTGGCAGCGGAGTGTTCGGATTCGGGCTGGATGAAAACGAGATGATCGCCCCAAAGGTTCTTCTTGCCGTTGGACACTTCAGTTTCATAGCCCGAGCCCATCGTGGTGGAAGAGGTGATGGGATAGGCGCACGCGCCCTGGGTGATGTTCGCTTCGACCCAGACGACGCCGCCCGCGCCGTCGGAGGTGCCGGGGATGCCTGGGTAGGGAATATTCTTCGCTTCGTTGCTCATAAAATTGCTTGAGCGAACGAGACGTTCAATCAACGTCGGCCAACCGCTGGCTGGTCGCCGCAGATTGTCGCCTGCGCCCGCCGTTGTTGTTCTATTGCGATTAGTTTTTACCAACCTTGGAATCAGAGGCAAAGCACTAAGTTACGATTGGCGCACTTTTTTGCCCCTCATCACGGCCAGATCGAGATGAAAAGAATCATTCCGTTCCACGTTGCGCCGTAGATTCCCGGACACAAACCAGCCATCAGAAATCAATTGAGTTCCGCCGTGGCTTGCCGAAACTCACAGCGCATGGCCCGCAAAACTTCAACCGCACCGGAAACCGACCGGCTCGCGTTCGAGCGTGAACTGTGGGCGGGTGGATTGACACTCGTGGCAGGCGTGGACGAAGCGGGGCGCGGCCCGCTGGCGGGACCGGTGGTGGCGGCGGCGGTGATTCTGCCGGGCGACTGGGGCAATGGGAACTTCGACGCGCGGCTGCGCGACTTGAACGACTCGAAACAGCTCACCGAGGCACAACGCGAGGAATTTTTCCGAATCATCACCAACCACAGCGGCATCCGCCACGCCATCGCCATCGTGGATGCGGCCACGATTGACCGGATCAACATCCTGCAAGCGACGCATCGCGCGATGAACGAGGCGCTCGCGAAGTTGCAGCCGCCGCCGCAACACGTGCTCGTGGACGGTCGCGCAGTGAAGACAATGCTCTTTCCACAGACGGCACTGGTGAAGGGCGACGCGCGCAGCTATTCCATCGCCGCCGCGAGCGTGCTGGCGAAAGTGACGCGCGACCGGTTGATGCTGGAGTTTGACAGACGATTTCCGACGTACGGTTTTGCGGAACACAAGGGTTACGGCACGCCGGCGCACATGGCGGCGATCACCTCGCACGGGCCTTGCGAAATCCACCGGCGAAGCTTCGCTCCCATCAAACAGAGGGAACGGGAACTGTTCTGAACAGGCCGGACTGCAACATCACTGATTCAAAACGCGGAGGCGGAAAAACTCCGCGGCCCCCGGCTCAAAGGTGACTGTGAACGGATTCGCACCACCCAGAAATTCCCACGGACCGTTCGGAGTCGGAGCGTGTTCGAGCAGCCCCACACCATTCCACGTCAAAACGATGTTGGAGACGGTCTGGCCGTTGGTGACGAGCAATGGAGGCACGCTGTTCGTCCGAAGACGGAAATAGGACGCCAGCCCGGTGTGTGTCGCAACAGTGAAAGGACTCTTGTTGGTTTGATCCACGTACGCGCCGCCCGCAGTTACAGCCTTCTGAAGAATGGAGTCTCCCGACCAGACAAGCGTGAAGCTTGTGGACGTGCGGTTTGAAACAGTCATCCACGGAACCACGCTCACATACTCCACGGCACCGATGTCCGTGCCGTTCACCACATCGGGCACGCGGTCAATCTGAAACGGCCTCGGAACACCGCGTTCATCGAAGGCGGGAAATGAATTGGTGCCGGCGTCAATCGCCGGGCTGTCAAACAGCAGGGCGTGCGTCAGGGTCGGCCCGCCAAAATCGCCAAGCGGTGCGATGCCCGCATCGAGATTGAGACGGTTGCCGATCGAGTTGCCGGTGATCACGGCCCCGGACGTGGTGGTCAACAGATTGAACCCTTCCGAATTGAGCGTGCCCTTGAAATCAACGAACGCGCCCGCGATTTCGTTGGAAGCCAGAAGCGTGTTGCGAACGAGCACCGTCGTACCTGCCGCCGCCGACACACCGCCGCCCTGCAATGATGCGTAATTGAACGCAATCGTTGCCGAACGCAGCTCCACCGAACCCGCGTCCGCACGCACACCTCCGCCGGAACCGGCGTCCGTGGAATTGGAAAAGGCAATCGCGTCGTTGCCGCTGACCGTTGAATTGACGAGCCGCATCACGCCGTTGCTGGCGCGCAATCCGCCGCCTGAACCACCGCCGATCCCAGCCCCCGCAGCCAGATTGCTCGAAACCAGACAGTTCGTGGCAAAGAAATTTCCCGCGTTCCAAACGCCACCGCCACCCAGCGCCCAGTTCTCCGTGACCGTCGAGTTGGTGATGTCGAGCGACGCACCGATGGCGTTGTAAATGCCGCCGCCCAGGGCGATGGCGGTATTGTTGCTGATGATGCTGCGGGAAATTTTCAACGCCTGAAGATTGGCGATGCCCGCGCCGTTCGCCGCGACGCTGTCCGCGATGAGGCAGCGATCCAATGTCAGATTTCCCTGATTCAACACCGCGCCACCGATGCCTCCTTCATTGACGCCGTTGCGCAGTTCGATTCCGCGCAACGTCACGCTGGCACCGGGCAGCACGCGCAAAACGATTCCCGCGTCCACGCCGTCCAGCACGGGCCTGTTCCACCACGGGCCGGAGAGCGTGATATTTTTATCGAGCACAAGAGTTTCCTGATACACCTGCGAAGCCAATTCGAGGACGGCTCCGTTGGTCGCAGCGTTGATCTGGGTTTGCAGGGTACCGACAAATGTGAGTTGTGCGGGCACACTGCTCGTAACGCCGGCAGTATTCAACAGACGAAGCGTGTAGCTGCCCGAGTCGGTGATCTGGACGTTCGAGATGGTGAGTTGCGTCGTAGCCGCGCCGGCAATGCGTCCGTCATCAAACACCGGTTGCTCGCCGTGATACCAGCGATGCGTGAGCGGCACGCTGCCCGAAGCCATCGCGCGAAATTGCGCCGTGCCGCCAAGAGCGACCGTCTGATTTGCAGGCTGCGTAAGCACGGTGGGAGACAATGGCGGAACAGCGGTCAGTTCGACGATGCGAAGTCCGTTTGTTCCCGCCGAGAAGAAAGCCATGCCGCCAACGACTGATACGGAACTGATCACGCCGCCGGGCGCACTGCCGCCAACAAGTGTGATATTTGTCAGACTCGACACATCAAGGACGACCAGGCCGTTCGTGCCGAGGGCCATGACGACGAGATTGCTCACCACTTCCAGACCGGAGGCGAAACCGCCGGGTAGATTTGTCGCCAACGCCACGGGGGCGGCGGGATTTTGAACATCCAGCACGAGCAATCCTCCCGGGCCGTCGGCAACGTAGGCGCGATTACCAGAAACCCGGACTGCCGTGGCCGAACCTGGCGTGTCATAAATGCCAACCGGAACTGGTACAGCGGGATTGGTGACGTTGAAAACCTGAACACCAGAATTACCGACAGCGACATACGCGAACGAACCCGACACGCGCACGTCGTTTGCAAAATTGCTCGTCGTCACAGAGCCACGAAGCGTTGGAGCGGACGGGTTGGTGACACTGATGATTTGCAGGCCGGAGCCGCCGTCCGCGACGAAGGCGTTTCCGTTCACGACCTGCACGGCACGCGCGTCACCGGGCGTGTCGTATCCGCCGAGGCGGACAAGACTGGCTGGATTCGTCGCAGTGACAATTTCAAGTCCCGCCGTGCCAAGCGCAAGAAACAGGAGATTCGTTTCCGTCCAGGCGTTGATAACGCTGCCGGTCGGAGAATAACTTCCTGCGCCGGAAGGCAGGTCGGGGTTTGAAACATTGACGAGCCGCACGCCGGAAGCACCGTCAGCAACGAACGCGAATCCTCCCATTACCGCGGCGGCGGAAGCATTGCCCGGCGTGTCAAACACACCGCGACTGACCGGAGACCCAAACGAAGCAATCGTCACCACCGCAGGCGCGCTCGTGACACTGCCGTAGGGACTGGTGACTGAAACGGAATAATTGCCGGCGTTCGTGGCATTGATGTTTTGAATCCGAAGATTTGGACCGGAAATGCCGGCGAGTTGTGCGTTGTTCGTCAGGGGCACGCCGTTTCTGAACCACTGATAAACAAGCGGCGGGCGGCCTTCGCTCGCGACACTCAGGGTCAACTCGCGCCCGGCCACGGCGGTGACGCTTGCGGGCGGCTCGATGATTTGCGGCGCTTGGGCGGAAAAGCCGTATAGTTCGGACACCACCAAACCGGAAATGCGGTCGGCAAGGTAGGCGTTGTTGCCGATGACTTGAACCGCCTGGACTGATTCACCCGCCACGCTCTTGAGAACGGACACCGGCGATTCGATGCTGGTCAGATCAATAACTTCAACACGCCCGATGCCCTCGGCGAGATAAGCCAGATTGCTCACCACCTGGACGCCGAACAGATCGCCCTCCGTCTGGTAAGCGCCCACCTGGACCGGCGCGGTCGGCATTGTCACATCCACAATCCGCAACCCACCGTTGTGATCGGAAACATAGGCGCGATTGCTGACGACAGTGATGTTTTGCGCCGTGCCCGTGGTGTCAAACCTGCCGAGCCGGTACATCGCCAGCGCATCCGAACTGTCAAAAATTTCCAAACCACCTTCCGCAGAAGCGATGTAGGCGGCGCTGCCGGATGATTGAATACCAAACGCCTGTCCGATGGTGCTCGCCCCGCCCAACAGGAAGGGACGCGCCGGATCAGTCACATCAATTGCGCGCAAACCACCGGAGGAATCCGCCACGTAAGCACGATTGCCGGACAGATGGACGCTGCGCGCGAGACCGGGTGTGTCGCAGGTGCCGACACGAACCATGTTGGTCGGGTCGAACACGTCGAAAATTTCCAACCCCGCGCTCCACGACGCAACATAGGCGTAACGCCCGCGCACCTTCACATCCTGCGCCAGGCTCAAAGTCGCGTGTTGGCCTATCCGCACAGGAGCGAGCGGATTGCGGCAATCCACCGCTTGCAAGCCATTCGTACGGCTCGCAACAAACGCCGTCTGGCCGACGACGTGTGTGCTCAAGGCATCACGGTTGTCGAAAAAGGAGGAAATGTTGACCGGTGTGCCGAACGGGACAACAACCAGATTCACAGTGGCTTCATCGGCAAGATTCCAGCCATCACGAACCTTGAGCGTGTAATCGCCCGAACCCGAAACCTGGAGATTGGAGAGCGTGAGCGTGCCCGAAGTGGAGCCGATGACGTTTGGCGAATCGAACAACGCCTGGCCGTCTTTATACCATTGATAATGCAGGGCCGGTTCACCCGTCGCGCCAAAGTGGAACGTCACCGACGTGCCTTGAAGCGTGAGCTGATTCGCAAGCGTGTTTGTGATCGCCGGCGGCGCCGGGCTGACACCCATGAGTTCAAGGATTTTGACACCGTTCGTTCCCGCCGACACAAAAAGCGTTTCACCTTCAAGCTCCAGCGCGTCCGCCGTGGTGATGTTTGAAACGACCCCGAGGGAAACAACGCCCGCAAGGTTTGTAATGTTGAGCGTCTCGACTCCGTTGGTTCCCCTGGCGAGAAAAGCGAATTGCGCAACCGCCTCCACATCCCAGACAGGCCCGCCTGCGGTGTAATTCCCGAGCAACACAGGCAACGCAGGATTGGTGATGCTCAACACCACAAGTCCGCCCACACCGTCGGCAATGAACGCATTGGATCCGAGAATCTTGATGTTGCGCGCGTCGCCGGCAGTGTCATAGCTGCCGACAGCCGTGATGGCGGCGGGATTTGTGATCGAGAGCACGCGCAACCCGCTTGAGCCGTCGGCCACGTAAGCCAGTTCGCCGATGACCTGCACGTCGTTGGCATTGCCCGGTGTGTCGAAGCTGCCGAGCGTTGACGGATTGAAAGGATTGGATGCGTCAAAAACGACGAGGCCGTTCGCACCATCCGCAAGATACCCACGCGAGCCGGTGATATCGAGGCCACGTGAGTTGCCCGGTGTGTTGTTCGTTCCAATCGTCGTCACCGGAACAAACAGATTTGTGGCGATGACAGTTTGAAGGCCATTGGTGCCCGTACCGATGAAAACGAAGTCACCAAACACGCGGATGCCCTGACAAAAGCCGGCCAGGTCCGTGCCGTTGAGACGGCGCGGGTCGCGTGGGTTCAGCGCATCCCAGACTTCCAGCCCGAATGTGCCCGTGGCGATGTAGAGGACGGAGTTCATCGAATCAATCGCCATCGTCTGCCCACCGCCCGGGTCAAAACCTCCGCGCAGGACAGGCGTTCCAGCGTTGACGACCGCCAGCGTGTTGGAGCTTGTCACACTACCGAGCGTGTTCGTCACCGCGACGGAATAAACGGCTGAGTCCGACAGGAGCGATCCAGCAATTTGGAGCACGGAATTGGTGACGCCGGATATCCGCGCGTCATTTGTCAACGCGACGCCGTTGCGACTCCATTGATAGCTGAGAGGTGGCGTTCCAGAAACGATGATACTCATTGCCGCCGTCTCCCCGGCAACGGAAACAACTGCGGAAACAGATTGCTCGATCTTTGGTGCGGCAGACGACAAACCCGGCAATGATACAATCACCAGATTGCCCGCAAGCGTTCTGACATAAGCCTTGTCGCCAACGACGCGAACGCCGGACGCGCCCCCCGAAATGGTATTTGTCACTACAGGAAACGGCGATGCGGGATTGGAAACATTCACCAAAATCACCGCGCCGTTGGTGTTCACAACGACGGCAAACCCCGGCGTCACGTCCAGTCCGCCAATGACACCCGGCGAGAAGTAAGTTCCTGACAACACTGGCGAGAGCGAGTTCGCCACATTGATGATTTCGAGCCTTCCACCATCGCACGCGACATAAGCAAACGTGCCCATCGCGCGAACAATTTTTGCCGGTGTGGTTGTAATCCGAAAACCCTTCTCGACCGGCGAGTATGGATTTGTGACAGAAAAAATCGTGAGGCCCGAACTGCCACAAGCCACGTAGAGATGATTCGAGAGTGCGTCCACCGACGATACCGATCCTCCGGGAGTCAGGCTGGTCAACCCGAACGGTTCGGCAGGATTTGTCATGTCGACACGGATAAGGCCCGCCGCGTTGGTGCTGTTGGCGATGTAGGCGATGCTGCCGGACATCGCAACATCAAGGTCTGCTCCACCGGTGGCATAACGCCCGACATAAACCGGGTTCGACGGCTGACTCACATCGAATGTCAGCAATCCCCATCCGGGGGCCGCAGCAGAAGCATGGTTTTCATGAACGACAATCCCGTTGATGTCATCAAAGTTCGGGAAAGTGGAAAGAACAACGGCATTCGTTCCGTCGCTCACATCAGCCGCCGCCAATTTTCCCGTCGGCCCGGGATAGAACACCGTGTTTCCTGAAATTTGAATCGGAGACGCAGAGGATTGGAAAGCTCCAGAAAAAATCGCCAATACAACTGAGAAAATCCGTATTCCCCCGTGTGCGCGCAAAAGCACACAACGGCGGCGTCCATTTTCTGATGTCTGGAGAATCACGCTACCCTTTACTTCCAATAATGTTAGAAATTGCGCCTATTAAGCCACTTCCAAGACCGTACTGCCACCACCAGTTTTGCCGGAGACTACGGACTTTTACCCGGAACAGTTCGTTTCAAGCTTCGTATTTGCCCTAAGATGCGCGGAAAACAACGTGGTTCCCGCTTGTTGGCGCAAACGGAAATCGCTACTGAAAGGAATGATTTTGTCGCGCTTTTCATCTCGTCTCTGTTCCGGGACGAGAATCAAAAAGCTTTTAGGTTGGGGGTTGAATTTGTGGCTGGCTCTTGCCTCGAGATCTCAAGCGGAAACAGCCACCGCGCCTGCCATCTGGACAAATCAAACCCACTTCCCGCTTTGTGTGTGGCTTCAACATCCTACCAACGCCTTAAGTTTTCGTCTGGCCGGATTCAATACCTACGTCGGTCTCTGGAAGGGGCCGACGGAAGCGCAACTTCAATCTCTGCGAGATGCCGAAATGTTCGTGATCTGCTCTCAAAACAGCGCAGCCCTTGGCCGGAAGGATGACACCAACATCATCGCATGGTTGCAGGAGGACGAACCGGACAACGCCAGAAACCGGGGCGCGAGGTTTGGTTTCGGCAGTCCGACATCGCCGGAAAAAATCGTCGAGCGATATCGCTCGATGAAAACAGCAGACCCGACACGACCCGTCTTTTTGAACCTTGGCCAGGGTGTTGCATGGGACAACTGGCACGGTCGCGGTAATCGCAACGGCCACCCGGAAGATTATCCCAAATATCTTCAAGGTTGCGACATCGCCTCGTTCGACATCTATCCCATGAACCATTTCAGCAAGGAGGTATCCGGCAACCTCTGGTTCGTGGCGCGCGGCGTGGAACGTTTGTCAAACTGGACGGAAAACAAAAAGCCTGTCTGGAACGCCATCGAATGCACGCGCATCAACGACACAGGACGTAAACCCACTCCGCGCGAAGTCCGCTGTGAAGCATGGATGTCGCTCATCCACGGTTCACGAGGTCTGATCTATTTCGTCCACCAGTTCAAACCGGAATTCCGCGAAGCCGCCCTGCTCGACGATAAAGAGATGCTCGACGCTGTCACGGTTTTGAACCAACAAATCATCCGGCTCGCCCCCGTAATCAACAGCCCGACGATCAAAAACAGTCTGGCCGTCGAGTCGGGCACTCCATCCGTTCCCGTCGCAGCGATGATGAAAAATTTTTCCGGGACGAATTACATCTTTGCCGTTGCGATGAGAAACGATTCCACCCATGCCACGTTCAAGCTGGCGGGATTGACCGGTTCAAACCGCGTTGAAGTGCTGGATGAAGACCGTTCGTTGGAAATGCAGGACGGTGCGTTTCGCGACACGTTTCAACCGTGGCAGGTCCACCTCTATCGTATCCACGCCGCGCAATAACGCGCACGTCAATCCTCGATTCGTTCCCAGGTCTTTATGTCGGGAAACGCCACGCACAACTCGTCCACGCGGGGAAGCAGCGCCTGGACATGCGGTGATTTCAGGTGTGCGTCCAGAGCCGCCTGATTTGTCCAGTTCTCGTGAAACAGAAATTTCCCCGCGCCGTCCGAGGCGGCGTGGAGATCGTAGTTGATGCAACCCGGCTCCTTGCGGGTGGG
>CAZFNB010000024.1:0-10114 GCA_964520235.1 uncultured Bifidobacterium sp.
CAGGCCAAAGCGATGATCCGCGGCAAACGCGTCGTGCTGGTGGATGACGTGCTGTTCAGCGGACGCACCATCCGCGCGGCGATGGATGCGCTCAATGATTTTGGCCGGCCAAAACGAATCCAGCTCGCCGTGCTCGTGGATCGCGGCCATCGCGAGTTGCCGATCAAGGCGGACTTCGTCGGCAAGAACCAGCCCACCTCACCGGTCGAAAAAGTCCACGTACGGATCGGCGAACCGGGCAGGGAGGACGAAGTCATTCTCGAACGACCATGAGCTGGCATCGCAAACATCTGCTCGACATCGAATCCCTCACGACGGAGGAAATCACCACCGTGCTCGACACGGCCAACGCCTTCAAGGCCGTCGGCGAGCGCGCCATCAAGAAAGTCCCGGCCCTGCGCGGCAAGACCGTCGTCAACCTGTTCGTCGAACCGTCCACGCGCACGCGCACCAGCTTCGAGCTTTCCGAGCAACGCCTCTCCGCCGACATCATCAATTTCACTGCCGAGGCTTCGTCATTGAAAAAAGGCGAATCGCTCAAAGACACCGCCAAGAACCTCGAAGCATTGAACGTGGACTTCATCGTCATCCGCCACAGCGCCGCCGGCTCGCCGCATTTTCTCTCCCGCGTGCTCGATGCCCACGTCATCAACGCAGGCGACGGTTCGCATGAACATCCCACGCAGGCGTTGCTCGACGCATTCACCATCCGTGAGCGAAAGGGAAAAATCGCCGGCCTGAACGTCACGATCCTCGGCGACATCCTTTACAGCCGTGTCGCGCGCTCGAACATCTGGGCGCTCACCAAACTCGGGGCGAAGGTCACACTGTGCGGGCCGTCCACGCTCGTGCCACGGACGTTCGAGCAGATGGGTTGTCGCGTTACGCACAATGTGGATGAAGCCATCCGTGACGCCGACATCATCCACCTCCTGCGCATCCAGCACGAACGCCAGCGCAAGACGATGTTCCCAAGCATCAACGAATACACCCAGCTTTTCGGTCTTAACAAACAGCGCCTCGCCATGACGAAACCGGACGCGCTCATCATGCACCCTGGGCCGGTGAACCGCGGTGTGGAGATTGACAGCGACATCGCCGACAGCGTGCGCTCGCTGATCCTGGAGCAGGTCACCAACGGCCTTGCCGTCCGCATGGCCGTGTTATTTCTCGTCAATGGCGGCAAAGGGCCGGGGGAAATCTCTTCGGGCTAGCCCTGATGACTACATCACCATTCCGCCGTCCACCACCAACACCTGCCCGGTGACGTAACGGCCCGACGCTGCGGCAAGATATAGCGCCGCGCCCGCAATGTCTTCGGCCTGTCCGAATGCGTTGAGGGGAATTTGCTTCAACAACGCCTCGCGCTGCTCAGGTTTCAACTCCGCCGTCATGTCCGTCTCGATGAACCCGGGCGCGATGGCGTTGACGGTGATGCCGCGCGAGGCGACTTCGCGCGCGATGGATTGCGTGAGACCGATCAGACCGGCCTTGCTCGCGGAATAATTCGCCTGGCCCGCATTGCCAATCAGGCCGACCACGGATGCGACGTTGATGATGCGACCGGCGCGTTGTTTGAGCATGGCGCGGCTGAACGCCTTGGTGAAGAGGAACGCGCCCTTGAGGTTCGTGTCGAGCACGGTGTCCCACTCCGCCTCGCTCATGCGCATGAGCAAATTGTCGCGCGTCACGCCCGCGTTGTTGACGAGCACGTCCACGCGCCCGCAATCGGCCAGAATCTTTTCAGCAGCGGCACTCACGCTGGCGGCGTCCGCCACGTCCACGGCGTGCGCCCAGGCTTTGCGGCCAAGCGCGCGGATTTCATTCGCGACTTTTTCCGAATTTTCCGCCGTGCGCGAGACGACGACGATGTCCGCGCCCTCGGCAGCGAACTTAAGTGCGATGGCGCGGCCGATACCTCGGCCCGCGCCGGTGACGACAGCGATTTGGTTGGTGAGTTGGCTCATGTGTGGAAAGCGTGTTGCGTGTTGCGTGTTGCGTCAAGTATGGGATGAATGCTGCCGGGGGGCTTGACGCAACACGCAACACGGATAATCAGCCCAGCGCCTTCGCCGTCGCGTCAAGGCTGCCGACGTCCGACACGTTCAACATCTGAACACCGGTGCCGATGCGTTTCATGAAGCCGGTGAGCGCCGCGCCCGGGCCAAGTTCGATGAAACGCGTGAAACCTTGTGCGAGCAGATGACGCATGGATGCCTCCCAACGAACCGACGAGGTGACCTGCTCGACCATGCGCGCAGAAATCTGATCCGGCGTGGAGTGTGGTTGCGCGGTGACGTT
This sequence comes from uncultured Bifidobacterium sp., assembly GCA_964520235.1. Lineage (GTDB taxonomy): Bacteria > Verrucomicrobiota > Verrucomicrobiia > Limisphaerales > JADLHS01 > JADLHS01. The sequence continues at coordinate 2,302 of CAZFNB010000024.1, forward strand.
CGAGATGACAGGAACGGCTGGCGCCGAGATTTTTGCTTTCGCGAGTTCGGTGGCGAGCTTTGGTTGAGCGCCCGCCATGAGCGGCGAGTGATAAGCCCCGGCAACCGGCAGTGGAATTGCGCGCTTGGCTCCTTTCGCCTTGGCGAGATCAACGGCCTTGAGGATTTTTTCAGAGTCGCCGGAGATCACGAGCTGGCCGGGGCAGTTCAAGTTTGCCAGCACCACGCCCGCCTCGGCGCAAACTTCGCGTGTGGGCGCTTCGTCCAGCCCGATGACCGCCGCCATGCCGCCCTTGGTGGCATCGCAGGCTTCCTGCATGAAACGCCCGCGCTGGCGCACGACGCGCAGGCCGTCCTCGAAACTCATCGCACCCGCCGCCGTGAGCGCAGTGAATTCACCGAGCGAAAGTCCCGCCGTGGCCTCGAACTTGAGCGCAGGCGCGCGTTCTTTGAGCAACTCGAAGCAAACCCAGCTCACGAGAAAAATTCCCGGCTGCGCGTTCTCTGTCTTGGTCAGTTCGGCGTCCGGGCCGTTGAAACAGACGGCGGCAAGGTCGTAACCAAGCGCGGCATTGGCGCGGTCGAACCACGCCTTCGCGGCGGGAAAAGTCGCGGCCAGGTCCTTGCCCATGCCGACCACCTGCGCGCCTTGACCTGCGAATAAGAGTGCGGTTTTGCTCATGCGCGATGGAATAAACACAAAATCGCGGGACAGAGAAAGCTGATAATTCCCATTCGAAGATGTTTCAGCAGGCTTGATTTCTTTGTTGGCAACGGCGTCCGGCTTCGTATCGTGTGCGTCGCTTTTAATTTTTAATCGAACAATATTATGGCCAGAACCGAACGCGCCCACATCCCGAACCGTGAAGAAGTCGCCGACATGCCCGCGTGGCTGAAGGAACAGAAATGTCCCCACAAGAAAAAATACATGGCGGGCAAACGCATTTTGCCGAAGAACATCAACGGCAGGGAAAAGCTCACCTACATCATTGACGAATGCTTCCTCGCCTACAACTCGGCGCGTCTTAAGGAAGCCTGCCAGTTGTTCACGGACAAAATGCTCGAAAAGGACGTGACCATCGGCATGACGCTCACCGGCGCGCTCACTCCGGCGGGCCTCGGTTGCTCCAGCGTGATTCCGCTCATCAAGGCGGGCTTCGTGGACTGGATCGTGTCCACCGGCGCGAATCTCTATCACGACATGCACTTCGCGCTGAATTACCCGGTGCACTCCGGCAGCTTCCGCTTCGATGACGTCGATCTCCGCAACAACGATCTCGTCCGCATTTACGACGTCGTGATTCCTTACTCCGACGGCTTGATGGCAACGGACGAACTGCTCCGCGACATGCTCATCCAGCCTGAGTTCCAAAAAGAAATGGGCACGGCGGAATTGCACTACAAGCTTGGCAAGTATTGCGCCGAGTATGAACGCAAGCACAAGCTCAAGGACGTGTCCGTGCTCGCCGCTGCGTATCGCGCGGGCGTGCCGTGCTACACCAGTTCACCAGGCGACTCCACCATTGGCATGAACTTCGCCGGCGTCGAACTTCGCGGCAACAAGCTGCGCGTGAATCCGTCCATTGACGTGAACGAAACCACGTCCTTCGTCCTTTCCGCCAAGCGCGCGGGCGGCAAAACCGGCGTGTTGCTCTGGGGCGGTGGCAGTCCGAAAAATTTCATGCTGCAGACCGAGCCGCAAATCCAGGAAGTGCTTCGCATCAACGAAGTCGGCCAGGATTACTTCATCCAGGTCACTGATGCACGGCCCGACACCGGCGGTCTTTCAGGCGCGACGCCTGGCGAAGCTGTGAGCTGGGGCAAGGTGGATCCGACCAAACTGCCCGACGCGGTGGTCTGCTACACGGACACGACAATTGCCATGCCGCTGCTCGCGCACTACGCGCTGGCCAAGCACAAGCCGCGCAAGCTGAAGCGTCTTTACGATCAACGCGACAAGACAATGGCGTTGCTCAAGAAGGAGTACTTCAAGCACAACAAGGTGAAGATGCTCGACGGCAGCGATCCGGTGTTCTGATCAGTTTGAAAATCTCAAAAGGCCGGAGAGTGATCTCCGGCCTGATTTGTTTTTACAGACAGCCGCCAAACGTGTTGTCAGCCGCCTGACCCGCTTCATAGACTGCCACCGCCATGCCGGGACAGAACATGCCTTCAGGCCGCGAGACGCTTTGCGTTGTCGTTGGCTTGATTGTATTCCTCGTTTTGAATCTGCTCACGGCCTCGCGTTATCCGTTCGTGTGGATTGATGAGGTCATGTATTCCGATCCGGCGTTCAATCTGGTGCTGGGTCAGGGATTCCGCTCCACCGCATGGTACGCCCAGACGGGAGATGAATTCTGGGCGGGCAACGTGCCGCTTCATTCGATGCTGCTCTTCGCATGGCTGAAAGTGTCCGGCATTTCCATCACTGCTGTCCGCAGCCTCAATTACTTCTACGTGGTCACCGCCTGCCTGCTGCTTTGGTGGACTTCAGCGCGGCTGAACCTGATTTCAACCGCGCGACACCGATTGTGGATGCTGGCGCTGGTTCTTGGCGGTTACAGTTTGATTTTCTCGTATCGCAGTGGAAGGCCGGATTGCATCGGGCTGCTTGCCATGAGTGCGATGTTCTGGACGCAAAGCGTGGCGCGAAAACGATTCGCCCTGCCAATGCTGTTCTTTCTCGGTGCCGCGCTGCCGTGGATGGGATTGCAACTGCTGCCGATGCTTGCTGTCGCCGGGGTGTTGCTCGTTGTCTTCGCCGGAAGGGAAAATGCTTTGCGTCTGGCGGTGGCATGGGCCGGCGCGGCGTGCGGGCTGGCGGGCGTTGTGGCATTCTACAAATACCACGGCGTCTGGGAGGCGTTCGTGAAAAGCGTCGGACAGCACACCGGCTCGGGATTCTTCGGCCTGCTGCTCGGCGGAAATTTCCGGCACAGCAATCTCACGCCAAAAGATTTCAGCTTCATCCTGCTGTTCGCATTCGCGGCGCTGCTTGCGCTCCATCAATGGCGGCGCGGAGAGTTCAAGCTGCGTTCGCCGCTCGGGTTCGGCATCATCTTCTCCGTTGTCTTGACGGCGGCGTTGCTTGTGTCCGGCAAATTTCCGACCTATTACGGCTGGATGACTTACGTGCCGTTGAGTGTTTGCGTGTGTGCGGGTCTGTCCTCAATGAGCACGATGGGAGTTCAATGTGCAGGTCTGCGATTACTGTTGGCGGCAACCCTCTTGATCGGTATCGGCCCTCATCTTGCGGCGGCGGCGTCCGATTGGAGCGACAGAAATCATCAGCGCGTCGAGCGATTGATCCGCGACAACACGTCGTCCGCCGACTGGATTTATTGCGACTATGGCGCATTCTACGCGTCAAAACTGCATGGCGCAAAAGCGTTCGCCCCGACTTATCTTGCGGCGATCCAGCCGGAGGAAAAATCGAAAATCACCGCGTTGGTGATCCATCCGCGCCATTTCAACGAGGTCACAAACGTGCTTGGCGGCGTCTGGATTCCCACCGGCGCGGAGCTTGTACCTGCGCGCGAAGGATTGTTCGGCACGGACTGGCGCGGCGGTTTTCTGGCGATGCAGAATTACCGGTTCACCGTGTATCGGCGGGCTCCATAGCTTTCAACCGGACGACTTCCGCGTGCAGTTGCAGTGCAAGCTCCTTTCGGTCTGCCGCGCGTTGTGTGACCGGCGCAAACCTGACCTCGGCGTGGATTTGTTTCCGCGTCATCAAACGCACGAGATGCGGTAGAAAGGTCATGTCGCGCCAATAGCACACGTCTTCCTCCACCGAGCCGTCTTCGAGTTCGTAACGAACATGCGAAACGGTCAACGGATGTTGTGAGCCGCACGCGGGTTCAAGCAGTGACGAACGAAACGGCAGCACATCGCGACCACTGGAGCTGGTGCCTTCAGGAAACAGCACCACCACCTGTCCGGCATCGAGAATCGTTTTCATCTCGGCGGTCATGCGTCCCACGTCGCTGCGCCGCGTGCGGTCAATGAACAGCGTGCCCGCCATCCGCGCGCACCAGCCGAAGACGGGCCAGTTCCTCACCTCGGCCTTTGAAACGAACACGGCAGGCAATAGCGAGACAAGCACGAGGATGTCGAGATAGCTGAGGTGGTTGCTCACAAGCAGGCCGGATCGCGGGTGTGCCCCATGTGACTGCACCCGCACCTTGAACACGCGCAGCACCCGCGCGGACGAGCGTTGCAACCATCGCGTCCGCACCGGCCACGGCGGTGTGCCCCGATGACGGATCACTTGAAACGCAAAATCCAGTCCGATGCCGATCAACACCGCTCCGAACCAGAGGGAGCGAAAAACTAGGCGGAAGAATCGTTGTATGCTCAGACCCACGCTCTTCACCTTTCATCCAAACATCAAGCGGCAGATGACGACCGAGGCGATGATGCCCACGACGTCGGCGATCAGCCCGGCTGGAACCGCGTGGCGCGTCCGTTTGACGCCGACGGCACCAAAATAAACCGCGATGACGTAAAAGGTGGTTTCCGTGCTGCCAAAGATGGTGCCCGCCGTGCGGGCGATGAGACTGTCCGGGCCGAATTCTTTGACGAGATCGGAAAACAATCCAAGCGTGCCGCTGCCGCTCAACGGACGAACGAGGCACATCGGCAGCAGTTCGGTGGGAAAATGCACGAGGTCCAGCGCGGGCTTGAGCAGATTGGTCAGCATCGTGATGCCGCCCGCCTCTCGGAACATCCCTATGGCAACGAGGATGGCGACGAGATACGGAATGATCATCACGGAGACTTGAAATCCTTCCTTCGCCCCCTCGACAAATTCCTCGTACACCTTCACGCGCCGCAACGTTGCGTAAAGTGGAAAAAACGAAAGCAGGAACGGAATCGAGAGTAGCGAGACGGCATTCACCGCACGAAGAAAACCGTTTTGCTTCGCGAGTTCGGCTGAAGCCTCCTTGCCGAGTGCCTCAGGGAAGCCGATACGAAGAAAAGCCCAGAGCATGAGGCCGGCAAACGCCATGATCGCCACCCAACCGAACCAGCCAAGCGGCTTCGATTCATCTGCGGGCTGCTGCGGCCCAGACGGCTGTTCCGCGACGGCGGCCCGGGCGGTTTCTCCCGTCACAGGTGGCAGACGATACGCGGGAAGCTTTTCCAGCAATTTCACGGAGGTGATGCCGGCAATTGTCGAACAGATCGTCGCCAGAATAGCCGTGCCGATGATGGACGATGGATTTGTTGAGCCGGCCACGACCAGAACTCCGACGGCCGTTGCCGGAATGAGTTGAATGGAACTTGTGTTGATGGCGAGGAAGGTGCACATCGCGTTCGAGGCCACGCCCGGACGCGGATTGAGTGATTCCAGGTCTTTCATCGCACGTATGCCCAGCGGCGTGGCGGCGTTGGAGAGGCCGAGGATATTTGCCGCCATGTTCATCAACATCGAACCCATCGCCGGATGATCGCCCGGTACGTCAGGAAAAAGTTTCGTCATCACCGGGCGCAGCACACGGGCCATCACGGAGATCAGTCCCGCCTTCTCCGCCAGCCGCATGATGCCGAGCCACAACGCCATCACGCCCGCCAACGGCAGCGCAAGTTTCATCACGGCGTATTCCGCGCGTTCGAATGCGGCCTTGCCGACGGCATCAAGCGTGTCGTTGCAGGCGCCGATCACCACCGCCAAGACGACAAGCCCCAGCCAGATGTAGTTCAGCATGGGCCGAGGCTACAAACGCGGCGGTCCGGGAGAAAGGTTGAAAGTTTCATCCGCCCTGCCGCTGCGTGATTGCAATTACCTGTACTGCCGCTATGCTCGCCGACCTATGCAAAAACAAGAGAAGTCTCCGGTGGATCCGGAGTTGAAGCGGCGTATTCAGGAACTCATCACCTTCAAAGGCGGCGGCTACAACGAGGAAGCCGTCGCTGACATCATTGAGAACGCTCTGAAAATCCTCGCTGACGTGAAAGACACGGGAGATGTACGCGTCATCCAGACCGCTGTGCGAGAATTGCGTTATGCTTATCGCCTGTTCGCGCCCTACGCTGGAACGCGCAAGGTCACCATCTTCGGCTCGGCCCGCACAAGCTCGTCCAAGATGGAATATCAACAAGCGGTCGAGTTCGGTCAGAAGATTGTGAAGTCCGGGTTCATGGTCATCACCGGCGCGGGTCCGGGCATCATGCAGGCCGGACACGAAGGCGCCGGGCCTGAGAACAGTTTCGGCGTCAACATCCGCCTGCCGTGGGAACAAACCGCCAATCCCGTCATTCGTGAGGACAAGAAGCTCGTCACGTTCAAATACTTTTTCACCCGCAAGCTCATCTTCATCCGTCACTCGGACGCCATTGTGTTGTTCCCCGGCGGATTCGGAACGATGGACGAGGGCTATGAGGCGTTGACGTTGATGCAGACGGGCAAAAGCCAGCTCATGCCGCTCGTGCTCGTGGACAAACCCGGCGGCACGTATTGGAAAACGTGGGACAAACACGTCCGCGAACACCTGCTCCGCGACGCGCTCATTTCGCCGGATGATTTGAATCTCTATCGCATCACCGACAGCGCGGACGAAGCCGTGAAGATCGTCACACGCTTCTATCGCAACTTTCACTCGACGCGCTTCGTCAAAGACCTGTTCATCATCCGGCTCAAGCACGCGCCGACCGAGACTGCGATCGAGGCGATGAACGAGGATTACGCGGACATCATCGTCGGTGACCCGATCAAACGCATCGAGCCGACCCCCGAGGAGCGCGAGGACAACGACTGCCTCGACCTGCAACGCATCGCCTTCGGGTTCAACCGCCGTGATTATGGGCGGTTGCGACAACTGGTGGACGTGTTGAACAGCCAGTAGCACCGGCGTCAAACCCGCACGCACATGGCCTATCAAGAGAAACAACTTCAGGAAATCTCCCGGCAGTTCCAGATTTACGGCGAGATTCTGCACGCCGAGACGCTTAAGATCGGCCACATCAACGAAACCTATTCCGCCACCTACGACCAGGGAGGCACGCGCGTCCGCTACATCCACCAGAAGATCAACAAAGGCGTTTTCAAGAAGCCCGTGGCCGTGATGAAAAACGTCGGGCGCGTCACGGCCCATCTGCGTCGCAAACTGGAAGCCGCCGGCGCCCGCGACATCACACGCCGCTCGCTCATCGTGATTCCCACGCGCGACGGACAATCCTACCACGTCGGACGCGACGGTGAATTCTGGCGGACGTTCGTGCTGATCGAAGGCGTGCAGACGTTCGAATCCGTGCAATCGCCAGATCAGGCGTTTCAAGCGGGCCGCGCTTTCGGCGAGTTCCAGAGCCTGCTTGTGGACCTGCCCGGCGGGCCGTTGCACGAAACGATCCCGCACTTTCACGACACGCGCAGACGCTTCTTCGCGCTGCAACAAGCCGTTCACAAGGATCACTTCAACCGCGCCCGCACTGCGAACCCGGAAATCGAATTCGCCCTCAAGCGGGCTGGCATCACCGGCGTGATCCTTGATGCGATGGACAAGGGAAAAATCCCCATGCGCGTGACGCACAACGACACCAAGTTCAACAACGTCATGCTCGACACGCTCACCGGCGAGGCGAAATGCGTGGTGGACCTCGACACCGTCATGCCTGGCTGCGCGCTTTACGATTTCGGCGACATGGTCCGCACGGCCACAAGCCCGACGCTTGAAGACGAGCGCGACCTTTCAAAGGTGAAGATGCACATGCCCATCTTCAAGAAACTGGCGCAAGGCTATCTCTCCATGGCTGGCGCGTTTCTCAAGCCCGCCGAGAAATCGCTGATGGCATTCTCCGGCAAGCTCATCACG